>NZ_KZ819079.1:0-191622 GCF_003115855.1 Brenneria corticis | reverse complement strand
TCCCCATGTGAGAGTAGGGAACTGCCAGGCATCAAACAGAACGGAAGGCTCAGTCGAAAGACTGGGCCTTTTGCTTTGCCTGTTGTTTGTCGGTGAGGAGCTCTTCAGTAGGACAAATCCGCCGGGAGCGATCAGAACGCCTGACTGAGCCAACGGCGGATAAAGTCGGCCACCTGCTGCGGCTGATTGATATCGAGTTGAGGTAACGTTGCGGCAAGGGGAGCGTCCGCAGCAATAGCGATAACATAGTCATCCAGCAGATCATCCAGCGATCGTCCCAACGCCTGGCGAAACAGCACGATCTTGTTGATTTTCTCCTGTTTAAATCCTTCCACCAGAATAAGATCGAGTACGGAGGCATCCATCTTTTTTGCCAGATCGTGCAAATCGGGTTGCTGCCGAGCCGGCGTTTCCGTCATCAAGGCCCATCGTTGGCTGCTGACCACCATAGTTTGCTCAGCGCCGGCCTTACGCAGCTCGTAGCTGTCCTTGCCCGGCGTATCGACATCCATATGATGATGCGTGTGTTTGATAAGGCCGACGCGAATACCGCCGCTCTTAAGGATGGGAATGATTTGTTTTAGTAACGTTGTCTTACCGGTACCGCTATAAGCTGCGATGGCAAGCAGACGAGGTCGATCAAGATTCATGATGCTGCCTTTGGAGGAGTGATAAATCCTCAGGGAAATTCAGATTACGGAATGCTGCGGGTTGATCGGCAAATGAAACGGCCGTTGCGGCAATCTGTTCCATAAAGATCATTAGTTTACGATCGCCATTAGCTAGATAATTTTCCAGTGGTTTTATCAGGCAGCGATTTATCAGCAGTAAAGTGGGATGACCGCGGCTACCGTCAGTGGCGTAAGCCGCATTTCTCCCATTCCTTTCTTCCCATAGCCGTTTCACCAGGTCTTGCGGCAGTTCAGGAACATCGCAGGGAACGAAGACAATCCACTCTGACGTTGCGGCATACATGCCGGTAAGTATGCCCGCCAGCGGTCCGCAAAAACCATTTTGCAGGTCGCTTACCACCGCACAGCCGCTTTGCTGATAAATCGGCAGGTTGCGATTGGCATTGATGATGACCTTATCAACCTGTTTTTTCAGCCGCGTCAGTACATGCTGGTATAACGGTATACCATTTAGCTCCAGCAGACCCTTATCGCAACCACCCATGCGTGTTGCCTGTCCGCCAGCCAGAATCACACCAGTGATCATTGTTCGCCCCGCCTATCCAAGCCATAGGTTATTTTCTGAAAACATTTACTGAAGACCAAGTTCTTTTCACATATTAATAAGACTGTTATTTTTGTCATTGTATTTACTTCCGAGGGTAAAAAAATGAAATGTCATCGCGTTAATGAGTTGATTGAACTGTTACATCCAGCCTGGCAAAAGGAGCCTGATTTGAATCTGGTGCAATTTTTACAAAAACTTGCACTGGAGGCCGGGTTTGAGGGGCAGTTTAGCGAGCTGACTGATGATATCCTTATTTATCATCTGAAAATGCGTGACTCGGATAAAGAACAGGTCATTCCGGGGCTTAAAAAAGATTATGAAGAGGATTTCAAAACCGCATTGCTTCGCGCTCGCGGAGTAATTAAGGACTAGTGCGGATAGGAATGGAGTCCGGCTCGCATAACCCGGTATTGGCACGTATTTATCTTACATCGCATGTTACTGGCAGTGGTTGTTATGAACAGTTCGGTTTTTAATTTTCAGACGTTGTTCCCCGAGTTGATAATGGATGCGCTATTGGACGCAGGGATACGCGTGGACTCTGGTTTAACAGCGCTAAACAGTTATGAAAACCGCGTATATCAGTTTACTGATGAAGAACGGAAGCGTTTTGTCGTTAAATTCTACCGTCCTGAACGGTGGAGTACCGCGCAGATTATGGAAGAGCATACCTTTGCCCGGGAACTGGCGGAAGATGAAGTGCCGATTGTCGCGCCGTTGGAGCTTAACGGGCGCACGTTGCATCTTTATGAAGGATTTCATTTTGCGGTGTTCCCGAGCGTTGGCGGGCGGCAATATGAGATGGATAATGAAGATCAGTTAGAGTGGGTAGGGCGTTTTTTAGGCCGGATTCATCAGACGGGCCGTAAATCCTCATTTTCCGCCAGGCCGACAATCGGTTTGAATGAATATCTGCATGAACCCTATAAGCTGTTGGAGCGTTCGGCGTTAATAGCGAAAAAACACCGAGAGGCTTTTTTACGGGCGGTCAGCAAGCTGATTGATACCGTCGAGGCTTATTGGCACACCGACTGGCGGTCGCTGCGTCTGCACGGTGATTGCCATCCGGGTAATATTTTATGGCGCGACGGCCCGCTGTTCGTTGATTTGGACGATGCGCGCAACGGTCCGGCGGTACAGGATTTATGGATGTTGCTGCACGGCGAACGCCATGAACAGCGTATTCAATTAGATATTCTGTTAGAGGCCTACAGCGAATTTGCCGAATTTGAAGACCAGGAGTTGGCGTTAATTGAACCGTTGCGCGCTATGCGTCAGGTTCATTATCTGGCCTGGATTATACGACGTTGGGAGGATCCCGCTTTTCCCCGCAATTTTCCCTGGATAAAGGATGGGGATTTCTGGCTTAAACAGACATCGATATTTACCGAACAGGTTAAGCTGTTGCAGGAGCCTCCTCTGCAGCTCATGCCAATGTACTGACATTGAATGGAGAGAGTGTGTTTTATGAAAAAATTATGGTTTGCATTGATTGGCGTCGTTCTGGCATTCAGTGCGTCGGCGGCTGATTTTTCCAACGGCAAGCAATATGTGGAATTAGATAAGCCGGCGACTCAGGAACCCCAGGTTCTGGAGTTTTTCTCATTTTATTGCCCGCACTGTTACCAGTTTTCAGAGGTCTATCATATTCCGCAAACGGTAGAAAAGGCGCTGCCCGCCGGCACCAAAATGACCCGTTATCACGTTGATTTTCTTGGCCCTCTGGGTAAAAATCTCAGCCAGGCATGGGCGGTGGCCATTGCGCTCGGCGTTGAAGATAAAATTACCCCGTTGATGTTCGATGCCGTTCAGAAAACACAAAGCTTGCAAAAACCGGACGATATTCGACAGGTGTTTATTAACGCCGGCGTCAGCGCGGAAGAATACGACGGCGCATTAAATAGTTTTGTCGTGAAGTCGCTAGTGGTGCAGCAGGAAAAAGCGGCCGCGGATTTACAATTACGCGGCGTTCCCGCCATGTTCGTTAACGGGAAATATATGATCAAGAACGATGGTCTTGATACCAGTTCAATGGATGCTTACGTAAAACAGTATGCCGATGTGGTAAAATTCCTGATAGATAAAAAATAAGCCATTCACGCGATAAACCACGCTGATTATATCGGCGTGGTTTTATCCGGCCATCTCAACCGGTTGTAATAGATGAAACTGATTTTTCATTAATATTTGATGGAATAATTTATATCCACAATTATGAATTGTCTTTTATTGAAGATTGAATATGCTGTTTTTTATTATAACTATATGAAAAACATAAGTATAAAAATAATAAAACTATCCTCTGGCATCATGAAAAAATAATCACTTATTTTTATTCACAAACTTATCCACAGGTAGATCTTGCGAAGATCTACGCAAAAAAGATGAATATCCTTCGTTAAGGATCGTCTCTTCCCTTCAGCTATGGCATGCTTAGCAGCATGGCAGACAACAAAGATCATAACAGGCTATGGCTCAGATTGCAGAAAACCCTTTAATTTTAGTGGACGGTTCTTCCTATTTGTACCGTGCATATCACGCGTTTCCGCCGTTGACAAATAGCGCGGGAGAGCCCACCGGCGCGATGTACGGCGTATTGAATATGCTGCGCAGCCTGCTGGTGCAATATCATCCCAGTCATGTCGCGGTGGTATTTGATGCCAAGGGCAAAACGTTCCGCGACGAGCTATTTGAGAACTATAAGTCTCATCGACCCCCGATGCCGGATGATTTGCGCGAACAGATTGAACCTTTGCATCGTATGGTAAAAGCGATGGGATTGCCGTTGCTGGCGGTTTCAGGCGTCGAGGCCGATGACGTTATCGGCACGCTTGCCCTACAGGCTGAAAAGGCGGGTATTCCGGTGCTGATCAGTACCGGCGATAAAGATATGGCCCAGTTGGTGACGCCAAACGTCACGCTAATCAACACCATGAACAATACCATTTTGGGCCCGCAGGAAGTGTGCGACAAATATGGCATTCCTCCGGAGTTGATTATCGATTTCCTGGCCTTGATGGGCGACGCTTCCGACAATATCCCCGGCGTGCCCGGCGTGGGTGAAAAAACGGCGCAGGCTTTGCTGCAAGGGCTGGGCGGTCTGGATGTGCTGTATGCGAATCTGGACAAGATTGCCGGATTGTCATTCCGCGGCGCCAAGACCATGGCGCCGAAACTTGAGCAGAATAAAGACGTTGCTTACCTTTCCTATCAGTTGGCCACCATTAAAACGGATGTTGAGCTGGATCTGACCTGCGAACAGTTAACGGTAAACGAACCGGATGTGGATGAGCTGTATGGCTTATTCACCCGTTACGAATTCAAACGCTGGTTAGCGGAGGTCGAGTCCGGCACCTGGCTACAGGGTAAAAAAAGCCATCAGCCCGTGCAGAAGATCGTTAAAGCCGTACAGGAAAGCGCGAGCGATGACGAAAGCGGCGTTACGCTTTCCGCCGACGGTTATGTCACCATCCAGGATGAAAAAACGCTGCTGGAGTGGATTGAGCGTTTAAAGAAAGCCGATGTTTTCGCTTTTGATACCGAAACCGACGGGCTGGACACCCTGACGGCCAACCTTATCGGCATGTCATTTTCAGTGACGCCGGGCGAAGCCGCTTATCTGCCGCTGGCGCATGATTATCTGGATGCGCCGGAACAGTTGGATCGAACCCAGGTTCTGGCGCTGTTTAAACCGTTGCTGGAAGATGAGACGCTGCTCAAGGTCGGCCAGAATCTCAAGTTCGATAAAGGCGTGATGAAGCGGTATGACATCGAATTACGCGGAATCGCCTTTGATACCATGCTGGAATCTTACGTTCTGGACAGCGTCGCCGGGCGTCATGATATGGATAGCCTGGCGGAGCGCTATCTGCAGCATAAAACCATTACCTTTGAGGATATCGCCGGCAAAGGCAAAAACCAGCTCACCTTTAATCAGATTGCGCTGGATCAGGCCGGTCCTTATGCGGCGGAAGATGTCGATGTCACGCTGCATCTGCATCATAAGCTGTGGGCTAAATTACAGCAGCAGCCGGAACTGCGAAAAGTGTTTCAGGAAATCGATATGCCGCTGGTGCCGGTGCTATCCCGCATGGAGCGTACGGGCGTACTGATCGATCCGCATATCCTGGCTGAGCACTCCAAAGAGCTCACCGTCCGTCTGGGCGAGTTGGAAACGCAGGCCTACGAACTGGCGGGCGAAGAGTTTAACCTGTCGTCAACCAAGCAGCTGCAGGGCATCCTGTATGAAAAGCAAAAGCTGCCGGTGCTGAAAAAAACGCCCAAAGGGGCGCCCTCCACCAATGAAGAGGTGCTGGCCGAACTGGCGCTGAATTATCCGCTGCCGAAGCTGATTCTTGAATATCGCGGGCTGGCAAAACTGAAGTCGACCTACACCGATAAGCTACCGCTGATGATTAACCCGTCGACCAAACGGGTGCATACCTCTTATCACCAGGCGGTGACGGCCACCGGTCGCTTATCCTCCAGCGATCCTAACCTGCAGAATATTCCGGTGCGCAACGAGGAAGGGCGGCGCATCCGGCAGGCCTTTATCGCGCAGGAAGGGTACAGCATTGTGGCGGCCGACTATTCACAGATTGAGCTGCGCATCATGGCGCATCTTTCCGGCGACAAAGGCTTGCTGAAAGCCTTCTCCGAGGGGCTGGATATCCATCGGGCGACGGCGGCGGAGGTTTTTGGACTCGCCCTTGAGAAGGTGACCTCCGAGCAGCGCCGCAGCGCCAAAGCGATTAACTTCGGTCTGATTTATGGCATGAGCGCTTTTGGGCTATCGCGCCAGTTGAATATTCCGCGTAGCGAATCGCAGAAGTATATGAATCTGTATTTCGAGCGTTACCCCGGCGTTCAGGAGTATATGGAGCGAACCCGCCAGCAGGCGGCGGAACAGGGCTATGTCTCGACGCTGGATGGCCGCCGTCTTTACCTGCCGGATATTCATTCACGCAACGCCATGGCCCGCAAAGGCGCCGAGCGGGCGGCGATTAACGCGCCGATGCAGGGAACCGCTGCCGATATCATCAAGAAAGCGATGATCGCTATTGATGGCTGGTTACAGCAGCAGGACAAGCCGTTAGTGAAAATGCTTATGCAGGTTCACGATGAGCTGGTCTTTGAGGTTCATAATACGGTATTGGAAGAATCCAGAAGTAAAATCAGAGAGTTAATGGAAAACTGCATGCAGCTTAACGTCCCGCTGCGGGTTGATATCGGTACTGGGATCAACTGGGACGAGGCGCACTAAGTCGCTATGCTCGTCATCCATTTCTGTAATTAAATGACAGGATTGTGTGACGTGGTTTGACTTTGTGTAAAGCGTCGCCACTTTTCATGAAAGTAAACAACAAAAAAAACTTTGTTCCGACGAAAAAATAGGGTAGAGTTAAAAACGTAGGGTACAGAGGTAAGATGTTCTATCTTTCAGACCTTTTACTTCACGTAATCGGATTTGGCTGAATATTAGCCGCCCCGGTCAGTTTTGACTGGGGCGTTTTTTATTCGTCTCATCCGTGAGACTCACCCTGCGGGCCGTCACTATGTGACGTTGAAAAATGCTCCCGGCATTTTTTTATTCGTCATCATCCGTGAACTCTGCGGGCCGTCACCATCCCTGATGATCACTCGTTTTCCTGTGGATCTTCCTCTTCCGCCTGCGGCAACGTGCTGAACCAGTTATCGAGTTTCTGGCGCAGTTTGTCGACGCCCGATTTCTTCAGTGAAGAGAACGCTTCCACCTGAATATCACCCATAAACGGCAGTACCGCTTCGCGCACCATATTAAGTTGAGACTTGCGCGCACCGGATGCCAGTTTGTCCGCTTTGGTCAGCAATACCAACACCGGAAGCTGCGCTTCCACCGCCCATGCAAGCATTTGCTGATCGAGATCTTTCAGCGGATGGCGAATATCCATCAGTACCACCAGCCCTTTCAGGCTATTGCGTTTCTGGAGGTATTCCCCAAGCGCGCGCTGCCACTTAAGCTTCATCTCTTCCGGCACTTCGGCGTAGCCATAGCCGGGTAAATCCACCAGCCGAACGCCTTCAGCAACCTCAAACATATTGATAAGCTGCGTTCTTCCCGGCGTTTTACTGGTGCGCGCCAGATTTTTTTGATTGGTCAGCGTATTTAATGCGCTGGATTTACCGGCGTTAGAGCGCCCAGCAAAGGCGACTTCAATACCGCTATCTGTTGCCAGGTGGCGAATATCCGGGGCGCTGATGACAAAATGCGTCATTTGGTAGTTATATTGCTGGGTCACAATGTTTATCTCTGTCTGGATCTATGTCTGGTTGGGGATTATACCTGTAACTGATAATAAAGGCGGTTTTATCTGTATTGAAGCAGTTACGCACGCGGAATAGCGAAAAGCATCATCGGTTGATGCGAGCTCTTTTTTATTGCCGGGCTTTCTGCTAGATTCCGCCGCAATTACCTTTACCTATGTACCTGAGAGCAAGATGATGAACCAACCAGTTAAAGGGTCGGGTGGTAATGCCGCCCGGTCAAAAACAAAAAGAAAAACCCGTGAGGAATTGGATCGGGAAGCGCGCGATCGGAAGCGGCAGAAAAAGCACCGCGGCCGCGTAGCGGGAAGCCGTGCTCAGGAAACCGGACCGGCGAATAACGGCGCCGCTCAACGCAAGGTCGCCGATCCGCGCATCGGCAGCAAGAAGCCGGTGGCGCTTGGCGCGCAGGCCAAGGACGTTGCTCAACCCAAGCAGCCTGCCGGGCCGGTTGCCAAACCCGCCGCGTTATCGCCGGAAGAAGAGCTGGCGCTGCTGGAAAACGACGCCCGCCTGGACGAACTGCTGGATCGTCTGGATAACGGTGAAACGCTGAGCGCCAAGGATCAGTCCTGGGTGGATGAAACATTGGATCGTATCGACATTCTGATGGAGCAGCTCGGCATTGAACTGGGTGATGACGAAGACGACGAAGAGCCAAAAGAAGATATGCTGCAACTTTTGAAGCGCAATAGTTCGAAAGACGATTTTTAATCGATGAAGTTGTTGTTTCTGCTGCTGGCTTTACTGGTTACGTTTTATCTTTTTTGCCTGTTAGGCAAATTATGGCTGCTGTCGCAACGAAAAGCGCGGTTGCACCGTTCGGTTTTTAACCGGCGACGGATGCCGACGGCGCTTTTCACCAGAAAAAAGCGCCGGGAGCGTTTTTTAACGTCACGCAGTGACGGCCGGGAAGGCGAGTAGTAAAAAAACGCCGCCTGCAACGGTCCGGCATAAAAAAGACTGGAGGGATTAAGCAGCATGTCTGAGCAAGTAGTCGACTGGGACCTGGCCCTGATTCAAAAATATAATTATTCCGGGCCGCGTTACACCTCTTATCCCACGGCGTTGGAATTCAGCGAACGTTATGATGAGTCCGCTTTTCGGCAGGCTATTGCGCGTTATCCGCAGCGTTCGCTGTCGTTATATATCCACATTCCGTTTTGCCATCGGCTGTGCTACTTCTGCGGCTGCAATAAGCAGGTCACGCGGCAGCAGCATAAAGCGGATGAGTATCTGGATGTGCTGGAGCTGGAAATTCGTCAGCGGGCTCCGCTGTTTGCCGGACGTACGGTGACCCAGATGCACTGGGGCGGCGGTACGCCGACCTATCTTGATAAGGCGCAAATCAGCCGGCTGATGTCGCTGCTGCGTGAGCAATTTTCTTTTGCGCAGCGGGCCGAGCTGTCGCTGGAAGTCGATCCGCGGGAAATCGAACTGGATATTCTCGATCACCTGCGTGCCAAGGGATTTAATCGCCTCAGCATGGGGGTGCAGGATTTTAATAAGGAAGTGCAAAAGCTGGTGAATCGCGAACAGGACGAAGATTTTATCTTCGCGCTGATTGCGCGCGCCAAGTCGCTGGGATTTACCTCAACCAATATTGATCTGATTTACGGTTTGCCGAAACAGACGCCGGAGAGCTTCGCCTTTACCCTGCAACGCGTCGCTGAATTGAGCCCTCATCGCCTCAGCGTCTTTAACTACGCGCATTTGCCCAGCCTGTTCGCGGCTCAGCGGAAAATCAAAGAAGCCGATTTACCGGACGCGGAGCAAAAGCTGCAAATACTGCAACAGACCATCAGCGCCCTGACGACGGCCGGCTACCAGTTTATCGGCATGGATCACTTCGCCCGCCCCGATGATGAGCTGGCCCTTGCTCAGCGGGCCGGGAAATTGCACCGTAATTTCCAGGGCTACACTACCCAGGGCGATAGCGACCTGCTGGGCATGGGCGTATCGGCGATTAGTATGATCGGCGATAGTTATGCCCAGAACCAGAAAGAGTTGAAACGCTATTATGCGCAGGTCAGGGAAACGGGAAATGCCTTGTGGCGGGGGTTGCCGCTGACGCAGGATGACTGCATTCGGCGCGACGTTATCAAAACGCTGATCTGTAATTTCCGATTGACCTATGCGGCGATTGAGGATGACTATCAGATTGATTTTAAATCATATTTCTCACAGGATTTGCAACAGCTGGCGCCTTTGGCCGCCGATGGCCTGGTGGAGATAGGCGAATCCGGGATTACGGTAACGGCGAAAGGACGTTTGCTGATCCGCAATATCTGTATGTGCTTCGACGCCTACCTGCGAAGTAAGATTCGGGAAAGGCAGTTTTCCCGGGTGATCTGATTTTCTTTCTGGATAGTGCGCATTATTGCGCAGCTTCCAAGGCAGGGAGAGGCGCCCTCTCCCTGTGCGGTTTAGTCCTTAGTTGGCGAGATCGGATCCGGCGCGAATCTGCTCTCTGACGAATTTGCCCGAAGCGGACAGGTTTGCTTCCGTCCAACCGCCGGTGGTGCTGGCGCCGGGAGCCAGCGCCGCCGAAGCTTCCTGCTTATCCGACAGCGACCAGTTCACCCAGCTGACGCCGCGATCGTTGAGAAAATCGATCCAGACTTGCGATTCCGGCAGGAACGGTCCGCCGTTACCGGATGCGTCACTCGTGCCCCATTCGCTGACGAACACTCCCAGCCCCTGGTTTTGCACGGCATCAAGCCGGTCGCGCAGAGACTGTCCGTGCGTACCCGCATAGAAATGCAGCGCGTACAAGGTGTTCGCATCCGGCAGCGGGTTATTTGCCGCGTCATGGATATCCTGACTCCAGGTGCCGGTACCGACGATGATGATATTATCGGGGTCTTTGGCGCGAATCACCTGCGTCACCTCCTCGGCGTACGGACGGATCTGTCCGTTCCAGTTCACGTTGCCGTTCGGTTCGTTGGCGATTTCGTAAATGACGTTGGGCGAATTGCCGTAGAGTTCGGCAATTTCGGTGAAAAAGGTTTTCGCCTGCGCTTTATAGGTGTTGGGATCGCCGTCCGACAGAATGTGCCAGTCAATGATGACGTAGACGCCAAGCTCCTGCGCGGCGGTGACGGCTTCCTTTACCTTGTCGGCGACGGCAGGGTTGGAGATATAGCCGCCGTCCGCCGTATACATGGCGGCGCGGAACACCGAGATCCCCCAGTCATCCCGCAGCCATTTAATCGCCTCCCGGTTAACGTACTGACCGTACCATTGCAGGCCGTGAGAACTGATCCCTTTCAACTGCACCGGTTCGCCGTTTACGTTAACCAACCGCCCATTCTTGACGGACAGCTGGCCGTATTTTTGTACCGGCGTAGTGGCGGCGTTCACGCAGGATGTCCAGAGGAAAAAGCCGAGTATCAGAGTCGCTATCGCGGTCGCCGCTTGCCTGAGCGAGCGGCTGCGGACCGATATATCCATGTTGGTGCCTCCTTACCATAATAGTTAAATATAACTTTAGTAAAAGATGGCTATTCGACGTCCCGTTCTTTCGGCAGGTGATGGGTTTTATAATAGATTTGCCGGAATAGCGCTCTATCTTGTGCAGGTTATGGCGCATTCGGGCAGAGGAATGGTCTGAAAGTCGTCGTTTGGGCGTAAAAAAGCCAGTCAGAAAAAACGACTGGCTTCTTAAGAAAAATTAATGGCGTTTATGGGGTGAACCGCGACGCACTAACTAAAGAAGTTAATCAGTGCGGCGCACAGCACGGCGGCGATGGCAGCCTGCGGCGAGTGGCTCGCCGCCGTGCTTATTTCAGCGCCGTGCGTCGCCACGGAAATTAATGAATCCAGCATAGTACTCCTCCCGAATCAGCGACACGATCATACTGCTGACTCGGGGCAAGTAAAGGACAAATTAACGACAATTTCGTGCGCCAGATTGTATTTTTATCCTCGCCCCGTTCCGTTAAGCGGTCGCTACGCAACATTGGCTATTCCATGCCCAGTTCTTTCAGCTTGCGGGTCAGGGTATTGCGTCCCCAGCCCAGTAGACGGGCGGCTTCCTGCTTATGACCCTGAGTATGACGCAATGCCGTGGTGAGCAAGGTTCTTTCCATCTCCGGCTGGGCTTCCGCCAGCAGGTTTTGATGACCGGAACGCAGCGCTCTGTCCGCCCACTGGGCCAACAGTGTCGCCCAACTGTCCGGCAGCATTTGCACCGTGGAGTCGGGGGCGGTGGTTTCAAACAGTTCGGGAGGCAAATCCTGGATCAACAGCTCCTGTCCGGCGGCCATCACGGTCAACCAGCGGCAGGTATTCTCTAACTGACGCACGTTGCCCGCCCAGGGCAGGCGCGTCAGCGCCGCTTCCGTTTCCGGATGCAGGTTTTTAGGCTCGACGCCCAATTCCTTTGCCGTGGCCTGTAAAAAATAGCGCGCCAGGCGGGGAATATCTTCACGGCGTTCGCGCAGCGGGGGCAAATGAACGCGAATAACGTTCAGCCGATGGAAGAGGTCTTCGCGGAACTTGCCTTCCTGTACCCGCAGCTCAAGATTCTGATGCGTGGCCGCGATAATCCGCACATCGACTTTAACCGCCGCGTAGCCGCCAACCCGATAAAACTGACCGTCAGCCAGCACGCGCAGTAAACGCGTCTGAACGTCAAGCGGCATATCGCCGATTTCATCAAGAAACAGCGTCCCGCCGTCAGCCTGTTCAAACCGTCCCTGACGGATTTGATTCGCGCCGGTAAACGCGCCCTTCTCATGGCCAAACAGCTCCGACTCGATTAAATCCTTGGGGATCGCCGCCATGTTCAAGGCGATAAACGGCGCCTTGGCCCGCGGGCTGTGCCGATGCAGCGCATGGGCCACCAGCTCTTTACCGGTGCCGGATTCCCCGTTAATCAGTACGCTAATGGAAGAGCGGGAAAGGCGGCCGATAATGCGGAATACGTCCTGCATCGCCGGCGCTTCGCCGATGATATCCGTTGTCGGGCCGCTAATCGGCTGGCTGCGAACGGGTTGCTGTTGCTCCTGATAATGGCTGATGGCGCGCTCAACCAACGCCACCGCCTCATCAATATCGAACGGCTTGGGTAAATAATCAAAAGCTCCCTGCTGATAGGCGCTGACCGCCGCGTCAAGATCGGAATGCGCGGTCATAATGATGACCGGCAGCATCGGATGCCGCTGTTTTATTTGCTGCAATAACGCCAGTCCATCCATTCCCGGCATGCGGATATCGGATAACAGTACGTCCGGCGTTTGCGTTGTCAGCGCGTGCAGAACCTGATTTCCGTTATCAAAGGTGGCGCAGGTCAGGCCTGCACCAGTGAGCGCGCGTTCGAGCACCCAACGGATGGAGCTATCGTCATCGACAATCCAGACTATCCCTCGTTGCATTGTGAACCTCACTGGCGAATGGGCAGGTAAACCGAGAATTCGGTATGACCCGGCCAACTGTTAAATTCAATTTTACCGGAGTGCTGATCGATAAGGTTGCGGGCGATCGATAATCCCAGACCGGTGCCGCCTTCGCGTCCGCTTACCATCGGGTAAAACAGCGTATCCTGGAGTTGAGCGGGAATACCGGGGCCGTCGTCTTCAATATCGACGCGCGCGGCAAGACGATAACGTACGCCGTGCAGGGTGAGCTGAAAGGCGGTGCGGGTACGCACGGTGATGGTACCGCCCGCTTCACCCAAAGCCTGCAACGAGTTACGGGTGATATTCAGCAGTACCTGCTCAATCTGGTCCGGGTCATGCGTCAGCTCCGGCAGACTGGGATCGTAATCTTTCACCAGCGTCACGTTGTCCGGTTTTTCTAATGAAACGAGCTTGCATACCCGTTCCGCGACCTGATGAATGCTTTGCGTGACATGCAGTCCCGGTTGCTGCGGGCCGAGCAGGCGATCCACCAGATTACGCAGGCGATCCGCCTGTTCGATGATGACTTTGGTGTATTCGGTCAGCGCCGGATCGGGCAATGCCTTGGAGAGCAGCTGCGCCGCGCCGCGCAACCCGCCAAGCGGATTCTTGATCTCGTGAGCCAACCCCCTGACCAGATCGCGGGCGGCCTGCTGTTGCGCATGCTGGAGCTGTTCCTGACTCAGGCGGCGCTGGTTATCCATCGGCGCCATTTCCAGCAGAATGAAGTTATTTTGTATCCGTTGGGCGGTAAGCGACATGATGTGCGCTTTGCCGTCGACAACAATCGTGACTTCGTTATCCGTAAAACCTTGCCCTGAATCCAGACTCTCACGCATCAAATCTATATTCAGAGAAAAATATCCCAGCAGCTCCGGCAGCGGCGTACCGGACAATTTACGCGAGCTTTGCGCCAGTAGTTGTTGTGCCGCCGGATTGGAATAATGAATAGACAGATCGTTATCCAATAACAAGATACTGTTTATTAAAGAATTTAGGATCTGCCCAGCATCGGGCAGCGTGCCTGTTGCCATAACGCAGACTCCTGCACCCTATTGGTGCATAGTAGTGTAGATGATGGATATGATGCCGCAACTCCAGAGACGGTGGAGAAAAAAGCCCATCCTAAAGATGGGCTGAAAAGTTTCCACGGCAACAAAAAATTTTACCAGCCTGACGGTAACCCAAGCGTCAGCACGATTGGGTTACGGTTTTACCGTACGGCTAATCGCTGTGGCGATTAAACGCTGTAGTACAGTTCGAACTCAACCGGATGCGGCGTCATACGCACGCGGTCATTTTCCGCTTTACGCAGTTCGATATAGGCATCAATGGTGTCGTCGGTGAATACGCCGCCGCGGGTCAGGAACTCACGGTCTGCATCCAGCGCATTCAACGCTTCTTCCAGCGAACCGGCTACGGTTGGGATTTCGCTCGCTTCTTCCGGCGGAAGATCGTACAGGTTCTTGTCCATGGCGTCGCCAGGATGGATCTTGTTGATGATGCCGTCCAGGCCGGCCATCAGCAGCGCGGAGAACGCCAGGTATGGGTTAGCGGCCGGATCCGGGAAGCGCACTTCGATGCGGCGAGCTTTCGGGCTGGCGACGACCGGAATACGGATGGAGGCGGAGCGGTTACGTGCCGAGTAGGCCAGCATGACCGGCGCTTCGTAGCCTGGGACCAGACGTTTGTAGGAGTTAGTGGTCGGGTTGGCCAGCGCATTGATGGCTTTAGCGTGTTTGATGATGCCGCCGATGTAGAACAGCGCGACTTCAGACAGACCGCCGTATTTGTCGCCGGAGAACAGGTTTGCGCCGTCTTTGGACAGGGACATATGACAGTGCATACCGGAACCGTTGTCGCCGAACATAGGTTTCGGCATGAAGGTTGCGGTTTTGCCGAAGGCATGCGCGACGTTATGAACGACGTATTTGTAAATCTGGATTTCGTCGGCTTTTTTGGTCATGGAGTTGAAGCGGGTCGCCACTTCGTTCTGGCCGGCGGTGGCTACTTCGTGGTGATGCGCTTCAACAACCAGGCCCATTTCTTCCATGGTGAGACACATGGTGGAACGGATGTCCTGCGATGAATCGACCGGAGGAACCGGGAAGTAACCGCCTTTGACCGCCGGACGGTGGCCTTTGTTGCCGCCTTCGTATTCTTTGTTGGAGTTCCAGGCGCCTTCAATGTCATCAATGGTGACATGAGAGCCGGAGATGCTGCTGCCGAAGCGAACGTCGTCGAACAGGAAGAATTCGGGTTCCGGCCCAAACAGCACGGTATCGGCGATACCGGAAGAGCGCAGGAAATCTTCGGCGCGTTTGGAGATGGAACGCGGATCGCGGTCGTAGCCCTGCATGGTGCCCGGTTCCAGAATGTCGCAGCGGATGATCAGCGTGCTCTCTTCGTAGAAAGGATCAAGGACCGCGGTGCTGGAGTCCGGCATCAATACCATGTCGGATTCGTTAATGCCTTTCCAGCCGCCAATCGAGGAGCCGTCAAACATTTTACCTTCTTCAAAGAAGTCGGCGTCAACTTGATGAGCCGGAATGGTGACGTGCTGTTCTTTGCCTTTGGTATCAGTGAAGCGTAAATCAACGAACTTCACATCATGTTCTTTCAGCAGCGTCAAAACGTGTTCTGCGGACATACTTGCTTCTCCCGGTTGTCATTTATCGTCGTGGAACGAATATCGTTGTGGATTGATGTTATTGCTGTGAGTAGACTAAAGCTAAAAGTGTGCCAACTTTTTAAATTAGTGCAATGTGTTGCCCTTTGGGGGTTTCCCGTCAAGACGCGCTGCACCATTATAGCTGATAGCACCAAATTGGTGCTTTATTGGCAATTAACTGCACTAACATGGTGCATTGGTGGGCGCTTGTAGCGTTTTTGCACCGTGAAAGGGATCACAAAGTAAGCAGCATCAGGTTGTTTATCATAGATGCTTGTGATCTTGTTTAGTCCCTCGATTAATACGTGTACAATAGCGCGCTATTTCTAAATGCCTGAGGCAAAGCTGTGATCGAAAATTTGCGTAACATCGCCATTATTGCGCACGTTGACCATGGGAAAACCACCCTGGTCGATAAGTTGTTGCAACAATCCGGAACTTTCGGAGAACGCACTGAAGCAACCGAACGTGTAATGGACTCCAACGATTTGGAGAAAGAGCGTGGAATTACCATCCTCGCCAAAAATACCGCCATTAATTGGAAAGACTACCGCATCAACATCGTGGATACCCCCGGACACGCCGACTTCGGCGGCGAGGTTGAGCGTGTAATGTCGATGGTTGACTCGGTGCTGTTGGTTGTTGATGCGATGGATGGCCCGATGCCGCAGACTCGTTTCGTGACCAAAAAAGCATTCGCTAACGGTCTGAAGCCGATCGTGGTTATCAACAAGGTTGACCGCCCTGGCGCGCGTCCCGACTGGGTGGTCGATCAGGTGTTCGACCTGTTCGTAAACCTGGATGCAACCGACGAGCAACTCGATTTCCCCATCGTTTATGCTTCCGCGTTAAACGGCATCGCCGGTCTGGATCATAACGACATGGCCGACGACATGACGCCGCTGTTTGAAGCCATCGTCGAACACGTTGAATCACCGAAGGTTGACCGTGACGGTCCGTTGCAGATGCAAATCTCCCAGCTGGACTACAACAACTATGTCGGCGTTATCGGCATCGGCCGCATCAAACGCGGCGTGGTTAAGCCTAACCAGCAGGTTACGGTTATCGACAGCGAAGGGAAAACCCGCAACGGTAAAGTCGGTAAGGTCCTGGGCCATATGGGTCTGGAACGTATCGAAGCCACCCTGGCGGAAGCGGGCGATATCATCGCCATCACCGGCCTGGGCGAGCTGAATATTTCCGACACCATCTGCGATCCCGCCGCGGTTGAAGCGCTGCCGGCGCTGAGCGTGGACGAACCGACGGTAACCATGTTCTTCTGCGTCAATACCTCGCCGTTCTGCGGTAAAGAAGGGAAGTATGTGACCTCTCGTCAGATCCTTGAGCGTCTGAATAAAGAGCTGGTTCACAACGTGGCGCTGCGCGTGGAAGAGACCGAAGATGCGGATGCGTTCCGCGTGTCCGGCCGTGGCGAGCTGCACCTGTCGGTGCTGATTGAAAACATGCGCCGTGAAGGGTTTGAACTCGCGGTATCGCGTCCGAAGGTTATCAACCGCGTTATCGACGGCCGCAACCAGGAACCGTTTGAAAACGTGACGCTGGATATCGAAGAGCAGCATCAGGGCGCCGTTATGCAAGCCATGGGCGAGCGCAAAGGCGATGTTAAGGACATGATCCCGGACGGCAAAGGCCGTATCCGTCTGGATTATCTGATCCCTGCCCGTGGTCTGATCGGCTTCCGTACCGAGTTTATGACCATGACCTCCGGCACCGGTCTGCTGTATTCCACCTTCAGCCACTACGATGACGTGCGTCCGGGCGATATCGGCCAGCGTCAGAACGGCGTGCTGATCTCCAACGGTCAGGGTAAAGCGGTGGCGTTTGCGCTTTATAGCCTACAGGACCGCGGCAAACTGTTCCTGGGTCACGGCGCGGAAGTGTATGAAGGCCAGATCATCGGTATTCACTCCCGTTCCAACGATCTGACGGTGAACTGTCTGACCGGTAAGAAACTGACCAACATGCGCGCATCCGGTACGGATGAGGCAACGACGCTGGTGCCGGCGATTAAAATGTCGCTGGAACAGGCGCTGGAGTTTATCGATGACGACGAACTGGTTGAAGTTACGCCGCAGTCCGTCCGTTTGCGTAAGCGTCACCTGACCGAGAACGATCGTCGCCGTGCGAATCGCGGTGGTAAAGAAAGCTGATTTTTCAGTGAGTTTACCCTATAACAGGGCGCTTTCGGGCGCCCTGTGCTTTTTCTGATATTCCACGCTTTGATCTCCCCCGCTGTTCAGTTTTACCATTTCCCGCTACAGTGAAAATCCTGCGGTTACATCAGAAGGAAGGTGCCATGCTTTATATCTTCGATTTGGGTAATGTCGTTATTGATATCGATTTCAACCGGGTACTGGGCGTCTGGAGCAAGCTGAGCAGCGCGCCGCTGGCAACGCTGAAAGAGCGTTTTGTTATGGGCGAAACCTTTGAACAGCATGAGCGTGGCGAAATCACCGATGAAGCCTTTGCCGAACGGTTATGTCATGAAATGGGCATCTCTCTGAGTTTTGAACAGTTTTCCACGGGATGGCAGGCCATTTTCGTCGCCTTGCGTCCAGAAGTTATCGATATCATTCGGCGGCTGCGTCAGGAAGGACATCGGGTGGTGATCCTTTCCAACACCAACCGCCTGCATTGCGCGCATTGGCCGGTGCTGTTTCCGGAGGTGGAACAGGCCGCCGATCGTCTTTATCTCTCTCAGGATATCGGTTTGCGTAAGCCTGAAGCGGCCATCTACCGCCATGTCCTGACGCAGGAAAGCGTGACGGCCGATCAAGCCGTCTTTTTTGATGATAATCCCGCGAATATCGCCGCGGCGCAGGCATTGGGTATCCACAGCATTCTGGTGACCGATCGTCAGGCGGTGCCGGACTATTTTGCCTCGCTGGCGGTGACCAGCGAGTAACCTGGGTTTACGGCGCGCTGCTGCGGTAAATCCTTCCTGAATAGTGAAAAAGGGAGCGGTAACGTTCAATGATCGCGTTAATTCAGCGAGTTTCCAGCGCCAGCGTGACGGTGGAAGATAGCGTCGTCGGGAAGATCGGCAACGGATTGCTGGTGTTGCTGGGGGTTGAGCAAGGGGATGATGAACAAAAAGCGACGCGGCTTTGCCAGCGGGTGCTGGGTTATCGGATATTCAGTGATGATAATGGCAAAATGAACCTCAATGTGCGCCAGGCCGGCGGCAGCGTACTGGTGGTATCGCAATTTACGCTGGCGGCGGATACGCAGAAAGGCATGCGGCCCGGTTTTTCCCGCGGCGCGCACCCAGCGGAGGCCGAACGCCTGTATCACTATTTTGTCGGGCTGTGCCGCGAACAGGATATGCACACGGAAACCGGGCGTTTTGCGGCGGATATGCAGGTTGCATTGGTTAATGACGGGCCGGTGACGTTCTGGCTGCAAGTGTAAAGGCGGCAACGTCCGGCCACTCTTTTTTATGAGGCATGTTTATGTATCACCTGAGAGTACCTGAAAGCGCAGAAGAACTTGATGCGTACTATCAATTCCGTTGGGAGATGCTGCGTAAACCGCTGCACCAGCCGCTGGGCTCGGAGCGTGACGCCTACGACGCACTGGCGCATCATCAGACGGTGGTGGACGAACAGGGGCGGCTGGTGGCGATCGGCCGGCTGTCCATCAATGCCGACAACGAAGCGGCCATCCGGTTTCTGGCCGTTCACCCCGACGTGCGGGGAAAAGGGCTGGGAACGCTGCTGGCCATGACGCTGGAGTCGGTGGCGCGTCAGGAAGGGGTCAAGCGCGTCGTCTGTAGCGCCCGCGAGGATACGGTGGGCTTTTTCTCCAAGCTCGGTTTTATGAATCAGGGGGAAATCACCGCGCCGCAAACCACGCCGATACGCCATTTTTTGATGATCAAGCCGGTAGAGACGCTGGATGATATTCTGCACCGCCCTGACTGGTGCGGGCAGTTGCAGCAGGCCTGGTATAATCGCATTCCGCTCAGTGAAAAAATGGGCGTGCGCATAAGCCAGTATACCGGCCAGAAATTTATCACCACCATGCCGGAAACCGGCAATCAGAACCCCCATCATACGTTATTCGCCGGCAGCATGTTTTCTCTCGCTACCCTGACCGGCTGGGGATTGATCTGGCTGCTGCTGCGTGAAAGGCATTTGGGCGGAACCATTATTCTGGCCGACGCGCATATTCGCTACAGTACGCCGGTAAGGGGCAGGCCGAGCGCCATTGCCGATCTCGGCTCGTTGAGCGGGGATTTGGATCGCCTGGCGCGGGGACGTAAGGCCAGGGTGCAGTTAAATGTGGAGCTGTACGGCGACGATAAGAAAGGCGCGTTGTTCGAGGGCGTCTATATGGTATTGCCCGCCACGCCGAAAGAGCCGCTGGAGCAGGGCGGCTCCGAAATCAGATGACGGCGGCCCGTCACCTGATACGGTCGGTTTACTGCGGCGTTTCCGTTACGGCGCCTTGATGTATCTGCTGCCTGATTGGCTGCCCGTCGCCGCCAACGCCCTGCAACAAGCCGTTTAACGTCGGTTTCAGCGGCGTATCGGCGGCGAGCCGCCCGTTCAGCTGTAGCTGTAGATTGGCGTTGTCTGCCGAAGCCTGAGCGGGCCATCCCCAGCGGGTTAAAATATCCGCCGGGACGGAGCGCCCGCTCAGCGTAAGCGAAAATTCCCGGGCAGGGCGTTGATCGATCGTCGCTTTGGCCTCCAGCAGGCCGCTTTGCGTAAAGGCGCTAAGGTCGGTAAGCGAGATCTGGCGGTCGTCGGCCGTTAACGCCAGAGACGGCCGGCGGACATCGACTTTATTGAAGGTCGCATCGCTGGCGTTCAGGTTCAGCGAGCCGGCCCACACGCCCCACTGATGATCGCGGGCCAGCAGCAGGTCGCTGCCGTATCCGTCCAGCGCGGTAAGCTGAAAAGGGAAATCCGGATTGATATCAATCAGCAAATTACGGTTGGCGGTGAATTTTTTCACCGCCACTTCCGCCATCCAGTCCGGCAGCGTGGTCTGCCAGCGCTGACGCCAGTCGGCGGGTAAGGTGTATTCCATGCCCGCGACGACGAATTCGTCCAACTGCAAACGGTGACTGCTGCGCTGCCAGTTACCGTCGGTGCGCAGCAAACCGCCTTCCCAGCGGGTGGTGAACTGTTTGATTTCAACCCCGTCGGGAGAGAGAGCCAGATTAACGATAGGGTCGATGAGATGCATATTGCCGTTAACGATATCGGTGGCGTTGAACGACAGTTCGCCGTCGTCGCTTTGCCAGTCGTCCTGTTTGAAGGTGACGTTGCGCAGCGTAACGTCGAGATCGATAAACGCCCATCCCGGCCCTTCGATACGGGCATCAATCAAATCAAAACGGGAAACGGCGACGGCGGGCAAAGCGGTGATCGGTTGCCAGAATTCCCGGATGGTTCTTGGCGTTTGCAAACGCACCTTGCTGAGACGCAGGTTGTCGATTTGCCAGCTTCCGTCTTCCGCCCGGCTGGCGCTGCCGGTTAACTGGCCTTGCGCCACGTCCGCGCCGAAGTTGCCCAGGGTAAGCTGATTCTGATTGATTTTGCCCTGCACCAGCACCTGGCTGGCGGGGATATCATTAAGCCGCAACGAACGGGCGCTGAGTTGGAAATTCCCCTGCTTGCCTAACAGGCGTCCCGCTTCAGGCCGCCAGGGCATAATGCCGCCGTTGATCTGTTGACCGTTTAAATGCCAGTCGTCGTCCTGCGCCTGAATCGCCATGGTGCGCAGTTGCAATACGTCCGCTTCGATTGGCAGGGATGCCGCGGTCGGCGACAGGTTCAGCGTGCCGCCTTCCAGTTCCAGGATGGCGAAATGGCGCGGCTCGGTTATCTGACGCGCGCTCAGCCCGGCGGAAACCTGTTTGGCGGTGAGCGTCGGCGGCTGGTTTTTATGACCAAAGATGACGTCTTGCAGCACAATACGATCGGGTTTGGACCAGCTATGGTCGATTTTCCCCAGGGAGACCTGATAGTCCGTGTTTTGATTTACCCAATTGCCGATGCGCGCTGAAGCCCAGCCGGTTTGCAGTAATACGTATAATATTACCAGCGCAAGCAATGCCAGCAGCAGTAGGGTCAGCAATAATTTCCCGATAAATCTCATCGTGTCAGTCCATGTCAATCGTCAGGGATAACTGTTTTTATGCCGCAATTACCTTAAAGGCTCAACAGATAATGCAGTTACAGACAGTAAAAAGCGACCGGTGTTGCATCGTCGGTCGCTTTTATCCCTATACCCGTCATACTTCAAGCCGCAGGTGCGTTGGCTTTCCTCACTCACCCCGGTCACTTACTGGTGTAAGCTCCCGGGGATTCGTTGCGTCGCCGCCTTCCTGCAACTCGAATTATTTAGGGTATACATAACAGAAATTATTGACGCGGATACAAATTATTTTTCGTCGTGGGGGAAAACCAGATTCAGCACAATCGCCGTAATACCGCCGGCGGCGATGCCGGAAGAGAGCAGGGTTTTCATCCAGTCCGGCGCAAATTGCAGAATCAGCGGTTGCTGCGAAACGCCCAGCCCCACGGCCAGCGAGAGCGCGATAATCATGATGGCGCGCCGGTTCAGCGGTTCACGCGACACGATGCGCACGCCGGAGGCGGCGATGGTGCCGAACATAACGATGGTGGCGCCGCCCAGCACCGGCTCCGGAATATGCTGCACAAAGCCGCTGACCGCCGGGAACAGCCCCAGAACAATCAGCATCAGCGCCACCACAAAGCCGACGTAGCGGCTGGCGACGCCGGTAAGCTGGATAACGCCGTTATTCTGCCCGAAACAGGAGTTGGGAAAGGTATTGAATACGGCGGACAGACAGGAGTTCAGGCCGTTGGCCAGCACGCCGCCTTTCAGCCGTTTCATATACAGCGGCCCGCTGACCGGCTGTTCCGACACGTCGGACGTCGCGGTGATATCGCCGATGGTTTCCAGCGACGTCACCATAAACACCAGCATCAGCGGGATCAGCAGATTCCAGTCAAAGCCCAGGCCGTAATAGAGCGGCGTCGGCACCATGATGAAGGTATTCTGTTCGGCCGGTGCGCCGCCCGGCAGCATATCCATCAGCCAGGCGCCGAGATAGCCGACCGCCATGGCGATCACCAGGGAGGCCACGCGCAGGTATGGGTTGCGCTGGCGGTTAAGCAGGATAATAACCAACAGCACGATGCCGGCCAGCAACAGATTTTTCGGCGCGCCGAAGGTGTTGTTGTTCATCGCCGCATAGCCGCCGCCGATGGAGGTCAGGCCGACCTGAATCAGCGACAGGCCGATAATCATCACCACAATCCCCGATACCAGCGGCGTGATAATCCGGCGGGCCAGATGCAGAAAGCGCGACAGGATGATTTCGGTAAAGGAGGCGACCATCAAGGTGCCGAACAGCGCCGCCATCATGGTGGGAACGTCCGCGCCGCCGTTTTTCAGCGCCAGGCCGCCCATAATCAACGGCGTGACGAAGTTAAAGCTGGTGCCCTGAATGGACAGCAGCCCCGACCCCACCGGTCCCCAGGTTTTGATTTGCAGAATAGAGGCCAGACCGGAGGCAAACAGCGACATGCTGATGATATGTTGCGTATCTTGCGCCGGCAGCCCCAGCGCCTGGCAGATCAACAGCGCGGGGGTGATCACCGCGACGAACATCGCCAGCAGATGCTGGCTGGCGGCAAACAGGGTTTGCGCCAGCGGCGGCCTGTCTTCCAGACGGTAGATTAATTCACTGCGCTTGGGCGCGGCGGGCATCTCTGTTTGCGGGTTTTCCGTGGTGGCGTCGGTCATAATATGGCGTTCCTGAAACGACAAAGAGGGCATTTTAATGATCTCTTTGACAAAAGCAAACGTTTGCTAAACGCGCCGCCGATATGAAATTTGTCTGGTTGGCGGTAGCTGATTATTTAACGGTACAGCGGGTTGGATTTGGCGCGCAATACCCCATCGTCAGGCGTTGGTATAGCGGGAGCGCTCCGGCAGCCAGCGCTCAATCAACGCTTTGGCATGGTCGGGATAACGTTGGTGGAGATGGCGGGCAACGCGCTGTACCTGAGGGATCAGCGCCTGATCGCGCAGGAGATCGGCGACTTTGAATTCCGCATTGCCCGTCTGGCGCGTTCCCAATAGCTCGCCCGGTCCGCGGATTTCCAAATCGCGCTGGGCGATAACAAAACCGTCGTTGCTGTCGCGCAGTACCTGAAGCCGTTTTTGCGCCGTTTTGCTGAGCGGCGTTTTATAAAGCAGTACGCAGTGAGAGGCCACCGCGCCGCGTCCCACTCGTCCGCGCAGCTGGTGAAGCTGCGCCAGCCCCAGCCGTTCGGGGTTTTCGATAATCATCAGGCTGGCGTTCGGCACGTCGACCCCCACTTCAATCACCGTCGTCGCCACCAGCAGTTGCAGATCGCCCTGTTTAAACGCCTGCATGACGGCTTGTTTCTCCTGCGCCTTCATCCGCCCATGGACTAATCCGACGCTGATGTCGGGCAGCGCCGCTTGCAGCTCCTGACAGGTCGCTTCGGCGGCCTGCGCTTCCAGCAGATCGGACTCTTCAATCAGCGTACACACCCAATAGGCCTGCCGACCTTCCTGCCGGCAGGCGTTGTCGACCCGTTGGATGACGTCATTGCGGCGCGAGTCCGGGATGGCGACGGTGGTGACCGGCGTTCTGCCCGGCGGCAGTTCGTCGATCACCGAGGTATCCAGATCGGCGTAGGCGGTCATCGCCAGCGTGCGCGGGATGGGAGTGGCGGTCATAATCAGCTGGTGCGGGTGAAATCCCTGCTCTTCGCCTTTTTCCCACAGCGCCAGACGCTGATGCACGCCGAAGCGGTGCTGTTCGTCAATAATCACCAGCGCCAGCCCGTTGAATTTTACCTGCTGCTGGAAGATGGCGTGGGTGCCGACCACCATCGCTACCCGGCCGCTGGCGATGGCGTCCTGCTGCGCTTCCCGCGCTTTTCCTTTCTGCTTGCCGGCCAGCCAGCCGACTTCAATACCCAGCGGCTCAAACCACTGGCGAAAATTATGCGCATGCTGCTCCGCCAGCAGCTCCGTCGGCGCCATCAGCGCCACCTGTTTGCCGTTGGCTATCGCCCGTAGCGCCGCCAGCGCGGCGACCAGCGTTTTTCCTGAGCCGACGTCCCCCTGCACCAGGCGCATCATGGGGAAATTTTTGGCCATATCGGCTTCAATTTCACCCACAACCCGCTGCTGCGCCCGGGTCGGCGAGAAAGGCAGCGCCGACAGCAAACGCTGTTTAAGGGCGTCATTGGCCGCCAACGGTAGGGCGCGGTAGCTCTGCGCGCCGGCGCGCACCGCCAGCATGCTTAAATTATGCGCCAGCAGCTCTTCCATAATCAGCCGCTGCTGCGCCGGATGCTTACCCTGCTCCAGCTCGCCGAGCTGAACGTCGGGCGGCGGCCGGTGCAGGATATGCAGAGCTTCGGGCAGGCTGATAAGCGAACGTCCCAGCTCTTCCGGCAGCAGTTCATCGATAGGATTGGCGTCCAGCAACGCCAGCGCCTGGTCGGTGAGCTTGCGCAGGGTCGCCTGGCGCACGCCTTCGGTGGCGGGATAAACCGGCGTCAGGGTTTCCTGCGGTTCTATTTGCGGGGTATCGCCCTGGATGCGGTATTCCGGGTGGATGATTTCCGCGCCGATTTTGCCGCGTTTAATTTCGCCATAGGCGGTGACCCGCTGGCCCGGCGCCAGACTGTTTTTCATCGCGGCGTTGAAATTGAAAAAGCGCATGGTCAGCAGGCCGCTGCCGTCGCTGATCTGGCAGGTCAGCATGCGGCGCCGGCCGAAGGTGACGTCGTGGCGCAATACCTCGCCTTCCACCGTGGCGTACATGCCGGGAAGGAGATCGCCGATGGCGTACAGCCGGGTGCGATCTTCGTAGCGCAACGGCAGGTGCAGCAATAAATCCTGCACGGTTTCCAGCCCGAGGCGGGCCAGTTTGGCCGCCTGACTGGCACCCACGCCGGCAAGCGTGCTCAGCGGTTGGGTATTCAGCAGGCGGCCTCTCATCAGCACTCCGAGGATTGCATTGACGCCCACCAGGCGGTATCGGCAACGAGCTGGCCGCTGTCGTCGATATAAGGGCGGGGTAAACCTTTACGTTTGGCGACGCGCGCCAGTACCGGGTAGCCGCCTTCAAACAGCAGCCGCTGCTGTTCCGCTTCGTCCAGCGGGCTCTCTTGGCGCCGATACATGCCCGCCATCTGCCGTTGGCGCTGCGCTTCATACAGAATCAAGGCGCAGGCGACGGAGACATTCAGCGACTGCACCATACCGGTCATCGGAATGATGATATCCCGGTCGGCCAGCTGTAAGGCCTCTTTGCTGATGCCGGTTTTTTCCTGCCCCAGCAAAATGCAGGTCGGGCGGGTGTAATCAATTTCGCGGAAATCGACGGACTGCGGGGAAAGATGGGTGGCCAGAATCTGCATGCCCTGCGTTTTCAGGTGGCCGACCGCGTCATGGATGGTGCGGTGCGTTTTAACCTGAACCCAGCTATTGCTGCCGGCCGCGGAAGAAACCAGCGTTTTCATTCTGCTGCCGGGCCAGACGGCATGGATCCGATGGACGCCGACCGCATCGGCGGTACGAATAACGGCGGACACGTTGTGCGGCTTATGCACCTGCTCCATGCAGACGGTCAGATCGGGCTGGCGGCAGCTGAGCATCTCTCTGATACGCGCGTAGCGTTGCGGTGTCATAACGGTCAGTTTCGGTTACGGTTAACTTTTATTACATCCGGCATTACGCGGATTTTGCGCATAACGTTCGCCAGATGAACGCGGTCGAGCGTGGTAAGACGGATAAAGGCGCTGTATACGCGGCCGTCCCTTTCTTCCGTATTGATACTCTGGATATTTGAATTGGCGGTATTGATGGCGGCCGCCAGATTGGCCAGCGCGCCCTGGTGGTTGAACATATCCACCTTGATTTCGGCGATAAACTCCTGCTCGGTCACCTTATCCCATTCCACCGCCATAAACTTCTCCGGCTCTTTCTGGTAACCGCGAATATTGCGGCAGGATTCGTGGTGGATGACCAGACCCTTACCGGGACTGACGTGAGCGATAATCGGATCGCCCGGAATGGGGCGGCAGCATTTGGCAAACGAGACCATCACGCCGTCTGCGCCTTTAATCGGCAGTTTGCGCGGCCCGGTGTTATCCAACTGGGATTGTTCATTGAGCAGGTTTTTCGCCACCACCACGCTCATGGCGTTGCCCAGTCCGATTTCCGCCATCAGATCGTCCAGCGTGGCGAGCTTCATTCTGTCCAGCTCAAGCTGAATATTCTTGGGCGGGATATCCGACAGTTTGCGGCCGCTGCCCAGCGCATGATTCAGCAACCGCCGGCCCAGGCTGACGGAATCGTCGCGCTTGAGGTTTTTCAGCATCTGGCGGATTTTGGCGCGCGCTCTGGAACTGACCACAAAGTTCAGCCAGGCGGCATTCGGTCTGGCGCCCGGCGCGGTAATGATCTCCACGGTCTGTCCGCTGGTCAGCGACTGCGATAGCGGATAGGGCTGGCGGTCGACTCTGGCGCCGACGCAGGCGTGGCCGATATCGGTATGTACGGCATAGGCGAAGTCCACCGGCGTGGCGCCGGCCGGCAATTCCACAATGCGCCCTTCCGGCGTGAAGACGTACATCTCGTCAGGAAACAGGTCGGACTTAACGCTTTCGATAAATTCGAACGAGCTGCCGGCGCTCTGCTGCAATTCCAGCAGGCTTTGCATCCAGCGCTGGGCGCGAACCTGAGCGGTGGTGCTGCTTTCGCCTTCTTTATAGGCCCAGTGCGCGGCCACGCCCATTTCCGCCATCTGGTCCATATCATCGGTGCGGATCTGCACTTCCACCGGCACGCCATGCGGACCAATCAGCGACGTATGCAGCGACTGATAGCCGTTGGCCTTGGGAATGGCGATATAGTCTTTTACCCGTCCCGGACGCGGCTTGTACAGGCTGTGTACCTGGCCCAACACGCGATAGCAGGTATCCAGCTCCTTGACGATCACCCGAAAGGCGTAAATATCCATAATGGAATGGAAACGCTGCTCTTTGAGGTGCATTTTGCAGTAGATGGAATAGAGATGCTTTTCGCGGCCGCTTACCCGGCAGGCGATCCCCGCTTCGGTCAGACGTCCTTCAATCTCGGCGAGGATTTTCTGGATCATCTCTTTGCGATTACCGCGGGCGGCCTTGACCACCTCTTTGATGACGCGGTAACGGTTGGGGTAGAGCGCTTCAAAACCCAGCTCTTCCAGCTCGGTCTTGAGGTGGTGAATACCCAGCCGATGCGCCAGCGGGCTGTATATTTCCAGCGTTTCGCGGGCGATGCGGCGGCGCTTGTCCGGGCGCAGCGAACCCAGCGTGCGCATATTGTGGGTGCGGTCGGCCAGTTTGATCAGAATGACGCGGATATCCTGCACCATCGCCATGATCATTTTGCGGAAGTTTTCCGCCTGCGCCTCTTTCTTGTCGCGGAACTTCAGCTTGTCCAGCTTGGAAACGCCTTCCACCAGTTCGGCAACGCTCTTGCCGAAAAGCTGCTCCATATCCTGATAGGTGGCGGGCGTATCCTCTATCACGTCGTGCAGCAGCGCGGCCATCAGCGTTTCATAGTCGAGACGCATCTCGGCCAGAATACAGGCGACGGCAACCGGATGAGTGATATAGGGTTCGCCGCTGGAGCGAGTCTGCCCCTCGTGGGCATCACGCGCGACAAGATAAGCCTGCCGTAAACGTTTAATCTGCTCTTCCGGCAGATAACGTTGAATCAGCAGATTGAGGCTTTCAAAAAGATACAAGGGCGACTCGTGGTCTGATTAACGGCGGCCTTCAGCAATCGCGGTAACCGCCTGAATTTCCGCGGCTTCCTGCTCTTGCTGCTCCTGGCGGTCACGAACGTCCAGGATCTGGGCGTTGATCAGGCCTTCTTCGATTTCGCGCAGGGCGATCACCGTGTATTTGTCGTTCTCTTCAGGAACCAGCGGATCTTTACCGCCGGTCTGGATCTGGCGGGCGCGACGAGCAGCGACCAACACCAGGTCAAAACGATTACCAATTTTCTCTACAGCGTCTTGAACAGTTACGCGTGCCATAATGTGCTACTCCACAGGGAAATAAAATGACTGGGCATCATACTGAAAGAGCCGTCAGTCTGCCAATAGTTTGGTGATTAATGCGTCATGCCGTACTTTTTGCCTGCTTAAATGCAGACGTTCAGCGCGAATAATGGTTTTCAGATCGAGCAACGCCAAATCGAAATCGTCATTAACAATCAAATAATCATATTCTGCGTAGTGTGTCATCTCGGCCACGGCCTGCGCCATACGGCGGGCTATGACTTCCTCGCTGTCCTGACCGCGGCCGCGCAGGCGGCGCGCCAGCTCTTCTTTTGACGGCGGTAAAATGAAAATGCTGCGCGCCTGCGGCATCTGGCTGCGGATTTGCTGGGCGCCCTGCCAGTCAATATCCAGAAAAACATCCACGCCGGACGCCAGGGTCTGTTCGATGGCCAGCCGGGACGTGCCGTAGTAATTGCCGAAAACTTCCGCATATTCCAGAAATTCGTTTTCCCGGATCATCCGTTTGAATTCATCAACCGGGACGAAGAAGTAGTGTTCGCCGTGGTTTTCCCCCGGTCGTATGGCCCGTGTGGTATGGGAAATCGATACCTGGGTGTCATAAAGCGGCTGCGTTTTAAATAGCGCCTGAATCAAACTTGATTTTCCAGCCCCACTGGGAGCGGAAACGATATATAACGTGCCTTGGGCCATAATTGGAGTTTTATTAATTGCAATTAATTATTGATATGGATGCAGCAAAACGTGCATTTCCTCACATTATACACGGCAATATGCCATCAGTCGCGCGGTGATAAGCGGCATCGCAGAATGTTCTACCGTTATGCCACCAGAAACGCCCGCTGCCAACCTTTTCCTGATGCTTTGCGCAACCGATTCCGGTGGTTTTTGATACGGATGACAAACGGCCAAAAACTTTGCGGGGCGTTTTGCACCGTTGGTTTTTCTCCCTCGTGTTACGTCGGCGACCGCGCTGTACTGGCCGTGCGCGGTCCGCACTCAGGGGAGAGGTCATATGAATTGCTGGTTCACAGGGTTTGTCAGCGTAATATTGGCGGGGTTGGCCGGCGGGCCGTTGAGCGCCGCGCCCGCTTGCCCTGACTGGTCGGCCGGCCGAGCCGAAAAAGAGCTGCTGATGCTGCGTCAGCAACTGGAGCAATGGGATGACGCTTATTATCAGGCGGGAACCAGTCAGGTGGAGGATGAGGTTTACGACCAGTTGCGCGACCGGCTGGAACACTGGCGGCGCTGTTTTCACCCCGCCGGGCCGGATTTTTCCATTCGCCTGCCGGACCGGGGCAAACGGGCGCATCCGGTGGCGCATACCGGCCTGAAAAAGCTCTCCGACCGCGGGCAACTGTCGCGATGGATAAAACAGCGTCAGGATGTCTGGATCCAGCCCAAAATTGACGGCGTGGCGGTCACGCTGGTGTACCAGCAGGGAAAACTGGCGTCGGCAATCAGCCGGGGTAACGGCTGGAGAGGGGAGGACTGGACGCAAAAAGCCCTGAATATCGCGGATATCCCCAACGAACTGAGCGGAGCGCCCGCCACGCTGGTGCTACAGGGGGAGCTGTTCCTTAAGGTGGCCGGCCATCGGCAGGATCGGCAAGGCGGAATCAACGCCCGGGCGGCGGTTGCCGGGGAGATGCGCCGCCATCAGCCTTCATCCGTTTTGCCGCGCATCGGCGTTTTTATCTGGGAGTGGCCCGATGGCCCAGCCGCGCTGCCCGAGCGCCTTGAGGGATTACGGACGATGGGGTTCGCCATGACGGCCGATTATACGCATCGCATCTCCTCGCTGGAGGAGGCCGAACGCTGGCGGGAGCGCTGGTTTCGCCATCCCTTGCCCTTCGTCACCGATGGCGTGGTGATCCGTCAGGATAAAGAACCGCAGGGGCGCTATTGGCGCAATACCCCGGCCGACTGGGCCATTGCCTGGAAATATCCGCCGGTGCGGCAGGTGGCGGAGGTTAACGGCGTTGATTTTGCCATCGGCCGTACCGGCAGAATTAGCGTGGTACTGAGGCTCAATTCGCTGCGGCTGGATGACAAGAGGGTGCGCCGGGTCAATGTGGGGTCGCTATCGCGCTGGCGGCAGTGGGATGTCCTGCCCGGCGATCAGATCGCCATCAGTCTGGCCGGGCAGGGCATCCCCCGGCTGGACAAGGTGGTGTGGCGGGTTGCCGAACGCGCCGCGGTAACTCTGCCGCCGGAGGGGGATTTTCATCCTCTCAGCTGCTTTCAATACAGCATTGCCTGTCGGCAGCAGATGGTTGCGCGGCTGACCTGGCTCAGCGGCGAGCACGGGCTGAATCTTAAAGGCGTCAGCGAAGGGATATGGCGCCGCTTGACGCAACAGGGCGTATTGCGTGACGTGGTGTCATGGCTGGCGCTGAGCAGGGAACAGATACGGGACGTGAAGGGGGTTGGCATCAGGCAGGCTGATAACCTTTATGACAATTTACAGCAGGCTCGTCAGCAGCCTCTGGCGCGTTGGCTGGTGGCGTTGGGGCTTCCCTTGCCGCGTTCGGCGGGGAACGTGCTGGAGAATATCAGCTGGCCGCAGTTGCAACAGCGCACCGCGTTGCAGTGGCGGCGGTTTCCGGGAGTAGGCGCCAAGCGGGCGGAAGAACTCATGGCATTTTTGCATCATCCGGCGGTGGTCGAGCTTATTGCCTGGCTGGGTAACGAGGGGATAAAAAATATAAGGGGCGCCGCCAAGCGGTAGTATGACGGGTATATGCCGGCAAAGATAAAACGCGCGCTGTGGTAATGAACTCCCCCATTATGCCGTTGTCCTACAGCTTCAGATAATAAAATAAGTTTTGTCGGAGCATTTGACGCGATGAAGTTTGGTCCCACGTTTTCACAGCCTAAGTTATCGTTAGTCCTGGCAATATATATCGGTTTTTTCCTTAATCTTTCGGTCTTTTATCGGCGGTTTGATTCTTTTTCCATCGTCACGGGCACGCAAATATCCAAATTTCTCCCGGCGATGATTGAACTGGCGGCCTGTATATTGTTCACCTTTTTTCTTATGCGCATTATTTCGCTGGGCGGGCGCCATTTTTATCGCATCGTCGCCTCGCTGCTGGTCCTTATTTCCGTCGCCGCCAGTTATTACATGAGCTTTTACAATGTGGTTATCGGCTACGGCATTATTGCCGCCGTTATGACCACGGACATTGATCTTTCCAAAGAGGTTATCGGTCTCCATTTTATTCTGTGGATGCTGGCGGTCAGCGCCTTGCCCTTGTTGCTGATTTGGAAAAACGAATTACGCCATACCTTGATTGAACAGCTGAAATCGCCGGGAAAACGCCTGGCGCCGGTGCTGATTTTACTGGCGGCTGTCGCGCTGGTGTGGCTGCCGATCCGCTATATGGACCGAGCCCAGTCGGTTTCTGAAAAATTTTCCAACGTTGACTTACCCAGCTATGGCGGCGTGGTGGCGCACTCCTACCTGCCGTCAAACTGGCTTTCCGCGCTGGGGCTGTTCGCCTACACCAAATATGACGAAAGCTTGGACTCGACGAATCTGTTCGATCCCGGCAAGCACTTCACCTATATCCCGCCCAAAGGGATTGATGACACCTATGTGGTCTTTATTATCGGTGAAACCACCCGTTGGGATCATATGGGGCTGTTGGGGTATGAGCGCGACACCACGCCCAGACTGTCGAAAGAAAAAAATCTGGTCGCTTTCCGCGGTCACTCCTGCGATACCTCGACCAAGCTTTCCTTGCGCTGCATGTTTGTGCGCGAAGGCGGTACGGAAGACAACCCTCAGCGCACGCTGAAGGAGCAAAATATCTTTGCGGTACTCCAGGATCTGGGGTTTACGTCCGAGCTGTTCGCGATGCAGAGCGAGGTTTGGTTTTATAACAGTATTGAAGCTGACAACTACTCTTTCCGCGAAATGATTGCGTCGGAAAAAAGTAACGACGGCAAGTCGGTGGACGACATGCTGCTGGTGGATGAAGTTAAGGAATCGCTGGAACGTTACCCGCGCGGCAAGCATCTGATTGTGCTGCATACCAAGGGGTCCCATTATCTCTATTCGATGCGTTATCCCCGCAGCTATGCCCGCTATCAGCCGGAATGCATGGGGGTGGACGCCTCCTGTTCCCGCGAGCAGCTGATTAACGCGTTTGATAACAGCGTGCTGTATACCGACAGCTTTATCGATAACGTGATTAACCAGGTGCGGGATAAAAAAGCGCTGGTCTTTTATGCCTCCGATCATGGTGAATCCATCGATGATAACCATCACCTGCATGGTACGCCTCGCCATATGGCGCCGCCGGAGCAGTTCCGATCGCCGATGATAGTCTGGGCGTCGGATAAGTTTCTGGCCGACCCCGATAACCTTAACGCCTTCGATCGGCTCAAGGCTCAACAGCGGATAGGTAAAACGCACCGCCACGAAGAGCTGTTCGACACCATCCTGGGATGTATTGGCTATACCTCGCCGGACGGCGGCATCAACCCGAAAAACAACTGGTGTAATAAGGGAAGCTAGCGTGGATGCCCGGATGGGGGGCTGTTATCGCCGTCACCAACCATCGTCATCCCCGCGGCAGTAGGCGGGGATCTCCTGCTGGAACCGTGAATAGTCATTGAGTGATTCCCGGTTACTCGCCCCATCCCTGGGGCTCGCCCTTCGGGCCGCCGCAAGCGGCGTTCAAAAACATTCCCGATGTTTTTGTGCGCGGGAATGACGAACGGGTAAGGCATGGTGAATAACTGTCGGGCAGATTCTGTTATCAACCGGTTACGCGGTTTTCTGTTTGCGGATACGTTTTTCACGGCGGATTTTACGCTCTTCCAGCACCGCAACCACGGCCATCAGACAGATACAGCAGATGGCGGCGGTATCCAGCGCGGCGAAGGTGCCGGCCCAGCCGGTCAGGCCGAAGATCGGCGTACCGTCGGCAATCATCCCCAGACCCAGTTTGGCGAAGCTATCGCCAATCAGGTAGGCAAAGGTGCCTTTAATGCCGTCGGCGGCGCCGATGGCTTTTTTCGGCACAAAGCCCACGGCGGCCACGCCAATCAGCAGTTGCGGACCAAAAACCAGGAAACCCAGCGCAAACAGCGAAGCGAGGTAAACGTACGAATTGCCGGCATGCTGGTAGACGCCGAGGGTGGCGATAATCAGCGCCAGCGCGATACAGGCCACCAGGGCGCGGCGGCCGTTGGCCAGGTCGGAGAGGTAGCCCCACAGCAGCGTACCGACCAGCGCGCCGGCCTCAAACAGGGTAAAGCCCTGAATCGCGACTTCTTTTGACAGCTTCAGCTCCTGGAAGGCGTATACCGTGGACCATTGGTCGATACCGATACGCACCACGTAAAGGAACACGTTGGAGAAACACAGCAGCCAGATAACTTTGTTCTTCAGCACGTACTCGACGAAGATCTGCCATTTGGTCATCGAGCTGTCTTCGGTCTCTTTGTCCTCATCGCTGATCTCTTCGCCAAACAGCTCTTCCGCTTTACCCAGACCGTAGGCTTCCGGCGAGTCGCTGCCGTAGCGCAGACCGATAAAGCCGACAATCAGCGCGATAACGGACGGTACGATGAACATGCCGATCACGTGGCCGTCGAACAGATAGTTGGCGCCGAACAACGCCACGCCCGCCGCGCCGGCGCCGCCCAGGTTATGGGAGATGTTCCACAGGCCGAGATAGGTTCCGCGTTTACGGCGCGGCGTCCACTTGGTGATGGTGGAATAGCTGCACGACCCGCCGGTGCTCTGGAAGAACCCGCTCAGCGCGTAGAAGGCGATCATCAGAAACAGGCTGACGGATCCGGAACCCATGCTGGCGCTGAAGCCGAGCATACAGATACTGGAGAGGATCAGCATAAACGGCAGGAACTGCTTGGTGTTTTTGCCATCCGCATAGTAGGAAACCAGCGTTTTCCCCACGCCGTAGGTGATGGAGAAGCCCAGGCCGATCATTCCCAGTTGCGTCATGCTCAAACCGTAGGTGGCGATCATGTCATTCTGAGCGATGTTAAAGTTCTTGCGGATCAGGTACATGGTCAGGTAGCCGATAAAGACCACCAGATAGGACTGCATAAAGGGTTTGAACCACATTTTGCGCCGCGTTTCGAGCGGCAGGTTCAGGGTCGGCTTACGTACCTGATTAAGAAAGGCCAGCATGGTTGTCTCCTCTTACTACGCAAACGCTGGAAGTGGCTGCATTGTAAGAAGAGGCGGTCGCCGCTGGCTTAAGATATCATCCAGTAAAAACTAGGAAATTTTCCCGGTTTTGGCCTTTTAGCGAAAAAAGAGTGAAGCGGGTCACGCTTCTGCCGGCATTTTTTCTCCGCCGCGTGGTGCCTGAGCGTTTAAAAACGGCAGCAGCAGCAGAGCGGAGACGCCGGCCGCGACGGCGATGACCGCAAAGAAACCGGTCCAGTGCCAGATATCCATAATTTGCGCCAGCGGCCAACCGGAAAGCGACGCCCCCAAATAGGCAAACAGTCCGACGAAGCCGGTCGCGGCGCCCGCCGCGTCTTTGTGCGAGCACTCCGCCGCCGCCATACCGATCAACATCTGCGGGCCGAAGACAAAAAAGCCGATGGTGAAAAAGCAGGCCGCCTGCATGACGTAGCTGGCGAACGGCATCAGCCACAGCGAGCCGACGGACAGCAGGATGCCGGCGGCGAAGATCAGATTCATCGGCCCGCGGTTGCCGTTGAACAGTTTGTCCGATCCCCAGCCGGCGACCAGCGCGCCGATAAATCCGCCCAGCTCGAACATGGTGACCGCCGAGTTGGCGACGACCAGATCCACGCCGAGCGTCTCGGACATATACAGATTGCCCCAGTCGTTGACGGCGGCGCGCACCAGGTAAACCAGCACATAGCAGAGCGCCAGCAGCCAGATATAAGGGTTGGCGAGCACATACTTATGCAGAATTTCCCGGCGCGACAGCCCGGCGCCCTCATGCTGTTGCGCGATTTCCAGCGCGTCCCGCCGCCACTCTCCCACGCTGGGCAGCCCCAGGGTTTGCGGGCGATCGCGCAGGCGCCAGCACAAAAACAGCCCGGCCAGAATAGCCAGCGTTCCGGCGATAATCAGCCCGGCGCGCCAGCCGCAGTGCAGCGCCGCCGCGCCCACCACCATCGGGATCAGGGCGCCGCCCACGTTATGCGCGGTGTTCCACAGCGCCCACCAGCCGCCGCGCTCGGTACGCGAATACCAGGCGGTGAGTAAGCGCGCGCACACCGGCGAACCCCAGCCCTGGAAGAACGCATTCGCCACCCACAGCAGGGCAAATACCCACAGCGACGATGAAAAGCCGAACAGGATGTTCACCACCCCGCTGGCAATCAGCCCCAGCCCCATAAAGTAGCGGGCGTTGGACTGGTCGCTGACGATGCCGGAAAAGAATTTCGACAGTCCGTAGGTAACGTAAAACAGGGTGGCGAGCAGGCCGATATCGGAGCGCGTCAGAATGCCGTTAGCGAGAATATCCGGCACCGCGGCGTTGAAACTTTTGCGCGTAAAGTAAAACAGCGCATAGCCCAGATAGATGGAGATAAGAATATGCCGCCGCCAGTAGCGGTAGGTGGCGTCAATCTCTTGCCGATCGGTAAGCGGCGCGATGGCGGAGGGGATTTTCAGAAAACCAAACATGACGCTCCTTATTGCTGACGCAGCGGCAGACTGACGGCGACCCGCGTCCCGCGGGTGCAGGAAATAGTCAACCTCCCGCCGAGGGCGGCGATCCGTTCGCGCATGCCGGTCAGGCCCAGACCCGACCGTCCGGAGTTCGGCGGCAGGCCGCAGCCGTCGTCTTCAATCACCAGCAGCAGCTGGTTGTCCTGACGCTCGCAGTGCAGCGTTACCGTGCTGGCATTGGCGTGTTTGACGATGTTGTTCAGCCCTTCCTGACAGACGCGAAACAGCGTGACGCGCTGGCTTTCGCTAAGCAGGGACTCGTCGATTTGCCAGCTGAGCCGGCTGACGATGCCGCGCGCTTCCAGCTCCATCTCGCGCAGCAGCGAACGCATCGCCTGCTCCAGGGAAAGATCGTCCAGCTGGCGCGGCCGCAGGCGGCCCAGCAGACGGCGTACCGAGTCGTACACGCCGAGAGAGAGCGTTTCAATCAACGCGCCGCTCTGCCTCACGCCGCTATTTTCCGGCGCCAGGCGTTGCACAATGCCGGCCTGGGTGCGAATCGCGGTAATGGTCTGGCCGATATCGTCGTGCAGTTCGCGCGCCACTTCCCGCCGCACGCTCTCTTCGGTTTCCAGCAGCCGTTCGGCGAGGCGATGGTTGCGGGCCAGTTGGTTTTGCAGCGACAGGTTAAGTTCCCTTAAGCGCTGGATTCCCGCCCCCAGCAGCAGTCCCGTCAGGCTCTGCGCCAGCAATGAGAGCAGCAAATCCACCGGATGGTCGTGCCAGGTCTGGCTGGCGATCAGGGCGATGGCGTTCATCAGCGTGGCGATAAGCGCGCCCTGCCAGCCGTAATGCCAGGCGAGGGCGATAATCGGCAGCGCCAGGCAAAACGGCGTAAAGCGCGCCAGCTCGTTCGGCAGCCCCAACTGTAGCCACAGGCTGACGACAAACAGCAGCAGATACCACAGCAGATGCCGGGTGCGCCAGTTGATCGGCTGTGAAACCAGCGCCGGACCGAGCGGCAGCCAGGTGGCGCTGGTGAGGTAGTGCCAGATAACCAGACAGGTGGGCGCCAGCGTCAGTCCGCCGGTCAGCGTCAACAGCAGCACGGTAAGCGCGTTTTCTCCGTCGCCGATCCAGGGCAGGGATTGCAACAGCGCGGCGGCGATCAGCGCGCCGCCCTGCAGCAACAGGGTATGCCAGTCATTCCGGCGGCGCTGGCGGCTGACCAGCGCGACGGGCAGCAGCGACAGCAGGCTCCCGGTCATCAATAATGGCAGGTGAAGCAGGGCGACCTGCTGCGACAGCCACATCAACAGGCATCCTTCACCGGCAAGCAATACCGGCCAGTAGCCGCGCGGGCATTGCAACATCAATCCCAGGCGTAAACCAAACGGGAACAGCAACGCCGCCAGCTCGGGACGTTCCACCAGATGCAGGCTGATGCCCCACAGGCAGAACCACGCGGCGCAGAAGATAAACAGGCTGGCGATAACGGAGATTAGCCGGGTGAGCAACGGACGCATTACCAGTCGGCAAAGAGATGACGGGCCAGCTCGACGTCATTGCTGATGCCGAGTTTTTCCATCAGGTTGGCGCGGTGAACGTGTACCGTTTTCGGCGATAGCCCCAGTTCGGCGGCAATCTCTTTTACCGCCATCCCCTGAGCGAGCTTTTCCGCTACCTGGCGTTCGCGGCGGGTCAGCGGATCCTGCCTGGAGGACGCCAGTTTCAGCGCCACGTCCGGCGTGAGGTAGCAGCCGCCCGTCGCCACGGTGCGCACCGCGGCGATCAGTTCATCGGGGCTGCAACGTTTGGAGAGAAATCCGTGCGCGCCGGCGTGCAGGGCTTGTTCAATCAGCGCCGGGCTATCGTGAACCGAGAGCATCACCACCGCCATGCCTTTCGGCAGCTGGCTTAAGAGTTCGAGACCGGAAATATCCGGCATGGAGATATCGCATATGCAGACCTGCACCGCGCGTCCCGGCAGCCCGGCCAGCGCCTCGCGGCCGGAACCAAACTCGCCGACCACCCGCATATCCGGCTCAAGCGCCAGCAGTTGGGCGAAACCGGAACGGACGATAAGGTGATCGTCAATAAGAGCGATAGTGATCATCAGGGGAACCAGGCGTTATAACGGGCGAGTACCTTAACGCCACCGCTAGTGCGGTTCAAGTGTTGTTCCGCGGTAGGTAAATCCTTTTTCCAAAAAGGGATTGACGCCTTAATGGGGGAGCAGTAATATGCGCCCGCATCGGTGAGTGGCGCAGCCTGGTAGCGCACTTCGTTCGGGACGAAGGGGTCGGAGGTTCGAATCCTCTCTCACCGACCAAGAACATATTCGGTTAGTACCCGTTACTAGCCGAAAACATAAAAAAACCCGCCATTCCTTATCGGATTGGCGGGTTTTTTTACGTTGGTTTTCTACGGGTTATCCGGATTCTTTGGCAATCGTTTATTTTTCAACGCCCATTAGCGCTTACTCTCGTTTACTGCTGTTTGACATGGCGGTTATTATGGTTATGATTGGATCATAACCTTTCAGGGGGGGGTCTATGGAACGTGACTCTGCTTTGGATTATCTGCTATCGCTGCACGGCGAGACAGTCTATCGGGATGATGGTTACTGGTGGAAGATTGATGCCTGGGAGGTGAGAGCAACGCCGTTTGTTCCTCACGGCATTCGCTACAGCCTTACATTGCATGATAAATACAATACGCGAGTCTTTGGGATGGATAACGCCCACGGGATCAAACTACCGAAGAAAGGTAAGTATTCCGGTCGCGTGGTGTATGACCATATTCATAGGAATGCTAAAGATAAAGGGTATCCGTATGAGTTTGTCTCAGCGGCGCAGTTGTTAGAGGATTTTTTCAACAAAATAGATGAAGTCATCGAAGATCGCGAGAGGCGAGGTTAATTTTTATGAAAGCACTTATTGGCGTTATGCCTGAACAGCTTATTCGTAAAAGAATGCTTGCCGTTGTTAAAGGTGAACATAAGCCGGAAGCCGGCGAGCCGAAAATATGGTTTACATCAATGAATGCACTGGCTCAGGTTCTCAGTAATGAAAATATAGCGTTGCTCCGCCAGATGGACGAGCGGAAGCCGGAGACGATAACAGAACTTGCGCAGATGTCAGGGCGCAAGAAAAGTAATTTATCCGTAACGCTTAAGACGCTGAACTCGTATGGGTTCGTTCGGTTGGAAAAAGTGGGGCGCAGCGTCAAGCCTGTTGCTGTATTTACCGATTTCGATATCCAGGTTAAGCAAGCGTTTATCGAGAGGTTTAGCCATAAAGTAGCCTGAAACCTGCCGGTTACTTCTCCCCGTTTTGAATATCGATAAAACTTTCCAGCGGCTGGCTATCGCGGTAATAAAGCCAGGCGGTTAAAGATTCGCTGTCCATGGGTTTGGCGTAAAGAAATCCCTGGATGTAAATAACGCCGCGCTGTTTCAGGTAAGCCAGTTGCTTGGTGGTTTCCACGCCTTCCGCCACGATCTTGAGCTTCATCCGCTGGCTAAGGTTGATGATGACATCGAGTATCGGGGCTTCCTCATCCAATAACGGAATGGTATTGATAAATCCCCGGTCTATTTTCAGATAATCCAACGGGAAGTTTTGCAGGTAGGAGAGCGAGCAATGGCCGGTGCCGAAATCATCAATGGCGATCAGAAATCCATCGTCGCGCAATTGATGCAGCCTCTGTATGACGTCGGAACCGTTGCTGATAAGGCTGCGCTCCGTTAGCTCCAGCGTGATATTCAGTTGCTGAGGCGCCACCCTGGCGGCGAAATTGCGGACGTCCGAGACAAAATCCGGGTGCTGTAAATGTTCCGCGGCGACGTTCAGCCCAAGATGGAACCCCGGCCTTACTTTCCAACCGGCGACGTCCGCGGCGACGAGCTTAAACAGGTGCCGGGTAATGGGAATAATCATGCCTTCCGCCTCGGCGGCGGCGATAAAAACGTCCGGCCTAATCCACTCCCCGTTGCTACGTCGCCAGCGCAGCAGCGCTTCGACGCCGAGGCAATGTTTGGCCGCCGAATCGTAGATCGGCTGGTAATAGACGGAGAACTCGCCGTGCGCGATCCCTTTTCTGATTTCATCCCGAAACAGCAGCTTGCGCTTGTGCCAGTTCCACACGCCGACGATAAAAAGCAGGGACAGGATAACGGCGATGGGAAGAAAGGTAAAAAACGTTTGTTTCCAGGTTCTTATCGACTCTTCGACGGACGCGGCCACGCGAACGGAAATCGGGAAATCATCAGACTCGACGGCTAACTCGGCGGTGGAAAATATGCCGGAAACGGGGGGGATTGCCTGACCGACCTGAATGGGGTAGCCATTATTTACCGTTAGCGTTAACTGATACCCGCGTGGCTCCCCGATGGCCAGCATCAGGTCAATAAGATATTGGGCATCGACCATGACATAGGCGCCGTTGCCGGTGCGCGGCACTTGAGTGAATATCACCGCCGGGCGGCTTTTCACGCTTGACGAGCCAGCAATCGACAGGCTCCATCGTTTTGGCAGAGGAGACGGCAATGGTTGCAGAATCACCATGTCCATAAGCGTCGAGGTATGGCGGAAAGTCGATGAACAGTAGACGTTGGTATCTCTGGTGAGGCCGATGGCGCGAAAATAGGAAAACACCGAACCAAGTCGCTGCAATTCGGCGCCGATATCCCTGCACGGCAGACCGTTAAAACGCTCGAGTTCAGCAACCATAAGCCATGCTTGCCTGGTGATGTTTTCAGCGTGATGCAGGGCGACTAATGCGGTGGATTCGAGGTTTCGTTTCACCACCACCCGGGATTCGACAAAGGTGAACAGTAATCCGAGCAGCAGCGGTAAGGCTCCGGCTGCCAGCAGTAGCGACCAGTGACTTTTATACTTTCCGTGTCCGGGGATCATCCACATCTCCTTTTTAGGGCGGATCCAATGCCTTGGATGAGGATACGTGAGCCGACGACGGTAGCATACCTGCGGAGCCAGTCAAAAATGCTTTTTTTATGTTTAAATTCTGACGTGACGGGAATAAGTCACTGCTGTGGAAAGTGTTTTCCAGGGCCGCGGCGATTGGATATGGCAAACCATGAGTTTCTATTTTTGGCTGTAACCGAGCGCCTGGGCGCAGGCCCAGGCCGAACTCCAGGCCCACTGAAAATTGTAGCCGCCGAGCCAGCCGGTGACATCAACCACTTCCCCGATAAAATAGAGCCCCGGTACTTTATTGGCTTCCATGGTTTTTGACGACAGCTCCCGGGTATCCACGCCGCCCAACGTGACTTCCGCCGTCCGGTAGCCTTCCGTGCCGTTGGGTTGTACCCGCCATTGGCTGATGTTTTTCTCGATTTGTAACTGCCGGGCGCCGTTTAGCTGTTTCAGCGTGACATCCGGCAATTGCCCCAGCGTTTGCAGACATTCGACCAGGCGTTTGGGGAGCCATTGCGACAGGGTATTTTTCAGGCTCTGATTGGGATGAGCCAGCCGTTCATCATTAATCAGCGCCGCCACATCCTGATTGGGGAGCAAATTAATGGTTACCCACTCGCCCGCCTGCCAATAGCTGGAGAGCTGAAGCACCGCCGGACCCGAAAGCCCCCGATGGGTAAACAGTATGTTTTCCCGGAACGTCACGCCATTTTCCGCGGTTATCACCGCCGGTACGGAGACGCCGGAGAGCGTCTGCAGGTGTTCCAGCAACGGTTTATGCAGGGTAAAAGGCACCAGCGCGGCACGCGTCGGCAAGACGTTTAACCCGAATTGCCGGGCGATTTGATAACCGAACGGCGTCGCTCCCAGGCCCGGCATGGAGAGGCCGCCGCTGGCAATCACCAGCGCCGGGCTGTGCAGCGCCGCGCCGTTGGTCAATTGCAACATGAAAGCGTCTCCTGTTTTTTCCACCACCGCCACCTCACTGCGCAAACGTATCGCGACGTCGGCCTGTTCGCACTCCTTGACCAGCATATCGACGATCTGCTGAGCCGAGTCATCGCAAAACAGCTGTCCGAGGGTTTTCTCGTGGTAGGCGATATGGCGGCTATTCACCAGGCTGATAAAGTCCCACTGGGTATAGCGCGCCAGGGCGGATTTACAGAAGTGGGGATTCTGGGACAGATAGGCCGCGGGTTCGACGTACAGATTGGTGAAGTTGCAGCGCCCGCCGCCGGACATCAGAATCTTACGCCCGGGCTTTTTACCGTTGTCGAGCAGCAGAACGCGTAACCCCCGTTGCCCCGCCTGCGCGGCACAGAATAACCCCGCCGCGCCGGCGCCGATAATGACAACGTCAAACTGTTCCACCATGATCTCTCCGGTTATGGGGCCTGGGCGTCGCTGCCCTGCTATGAATGCCTGCAACCTGCGGGCGGCAAATTGTAGTGTCCGTTTCCGCCGGATACCAGCGTAACAATTTGCGTGTTTTGGTAAAAATGTGTAATTTGTTGATTTTTATTGATTAAGTGAATGTATCGCTATAATTCATTACCCCCTAAGTCAAAAAAAAGTCATATTTCCCTTTTCCCCGCCCCCGCTTGTCGCAGATAATGCGCCGCGTTCATGACCACTAAATGGCCTAACGCTTATGCTACATTTATTTGCCGGACTGGATTACTACACCGGCCTGATGTTGATACTGGCTCTGTTGTTTGTATTGTTTTATGAAGCTATCAATGGTTTCCACGATACAGCCAATGCCGTCGCCACCGTTATTTATACCCGCGCCATGCGCGCGCAGTTCGCCGTCGTCATGGCGGGTGTGTTTAACTTTTTTGGCGTGCTGCTGGGGGGATTGAGCGTTGCCTACGCCATTGTCCACCTGCTTCCCACGGATTTATTGCTGAATGTCAGTTCGGCTCACGGTCTGGCGATGGTCTTTTCCATGCTGCTGGCCGCCATTATCTGGAATCTCGGGACCTGGTATTTCGGGCTCCCTGCCTCCAGTTCGCACACGTTGATCGGCGCCATCATCGGTATCGGTTTAACCAATGCCTTGCTGACCGACACCTCCGTGGTGGATGCGCTCAATGTTCCCAAGATGATCGCTATTTTCCTGTCGTTAATTTTATCGCCGATTGTGGGGATGATTATCGCCGGTCTGATGGTCTTCTTGTTGCGCCGTTTCTGGAGCAACAGTAAAAAACGCAAGCGAGTACACCTCACGCCAAGCGATCGCGAAAAGCAGGATGGCAAACGCAAACCGCCGTTCTGGACGCGCACCGCGCTGATTTTATCCGCCATCGGGGTAAGTTTTTCACACGGCGCCAATGACGGTCAGAAAGGCATCGGTCTTATCATGCTGGTGTTGATAGGCGTGGCGCCCGCCGGGTTTATCGTCAATATGAACGCTTCCGGCTATGACATCAGCCGTACCCGCGATTCCGTTATCAACCTGCAGGAATATTATCAGCAGCACGGTCCGGCGCTGGCGCACGTCATCGATCTATCGCCGCCGTTAATTCCGTCACCGGAAAAAACCATTCCGGCAAATGGCAACGGCGCGGTCGAGTTCTACTGCGATAGCTCGCGCGTGATGATCGCCATCGAGCAGACTCAGAGCCTGTTGAGCAATCTGAAAAGCTACGAGCAGTTGAATGCGGACGATCGCGGCAAGGTTCGCCGGCTGCTGATGTGCATCGCCGATACCATGGATCGGATTATCAAGCTGCCGGAAACGCCGTCCGATGACAAACGCTATCTGAGCAACCTGCGTAAAGACCTGTTGCAGACTATCGAGTACGCGCCGATTTGGATCATCATCGCCGTCGCCCTCGCGCTTTCACTGGGTACGATGGTGGGCTGGAAACGGGTAGCGACCACCATTGGCGAGAAAATCGGCAAGAGAGGAATGACCTATGCGCAGGGCGTTTCGGCGCAGGTCACCGCGGCCTTGTCGATTGGCGTCGCCAGTTATACCGGGATGCCGGTTTCCACCACTCACGTGTTGTCCTCCGCGGTTGCCGGGACGATGATCGTCGATGGCGGCGGCGTGCAGAGTAAAACGGTGAAAAATATCCTGCTGGCCTGGGTGCTGACGCTGCCGGTATCGCTGCTGCTTTCCGGCACCTTGTACTGGCTGGCATTAAAACTTATTTAGCGATAAGGCTTTCTGCCGTCATAAAACATAAAAAAGGCGATGCTTAATCGGATCGCCTTTTTATTCCAGATTCCAGTTCATTATTTCAATACCAGATCAGCATCGCCACCAAACTGATAACCACCAGTCCGCACAGGGCCGTGGTGAGCAGAAACTGACCCCGCACCCTTTCACAGCGGCGCACAAACTCGGGATCGTGATGCTCAAGATAACGCTGTGCGTAGATATAGCGCACCAGTCTGATTTGTTTGCTTGGCTGACCATGTGATGTGAAGAAACCGCCCCCATCCACGTATTGATAAAGCAACGGATCGCAGTCGCGTAATATCAGCAGTAATACGCGTAATGAGGAGTAATATCGAGCCATATTGATGATGCAGACAACACATAAAGCCCAGAAAAGCGCAAATGTACTGATCATGCTTCCCTCCCGGTTCCCGATTGTGCTATTCGTCAGTGGCAATGGCATGCAGGTTTTGCCAATGACACCGCTGCGAATATTTATGCCACACGTTTTCACGTGATTTTATAGTGCGCCCGGATGACCAAATGCATCACGGTTAACCCCGTCGTTATTTCCTTTCCTTGAGGATGGATCACCCTCACTTTTATTGTAGAAGAGGAAGCCGTTTTTTTGCTACAGATAGAGCAAAATCGGCGCAGTAGACGATTTTCTCTAGCGTAATGGCCTGAATTGAAGAAGAAACCGCGTGATTTGACCGCGAAAGTAAGCGCTTTCTACTACACTTATCGATAACGTTGACAGGATTGAAAACGGATCTTTGATGAAAAAATCAAAATGTTAGGTCATCGTAATCTGGTGTTTTCAGTGGTCGTTCGCTAAAGCGCGCCGTTGTGATCTGCTGAACATACCCATAATGCCGCGGGGTGTTATCATATAATCCGCTGTTAAGTATCAGATTGGCAGGAGAAAATCTGCTGACCCATCATTAGTCTTTACGGAAGGAGTCTTATTATGGCTTACAAACATATCCTCATTGCTGTTGACCTTTCTCCGGAAAGCAAAGTGTTAGTGGAAAAGGCGGTCTCCATGGCGAGGCCGTATAACGCGAAAGTGTCTCTAATTCATGTCGACGTGAATTATTCCGATCTCTACACCGGGCTTATCGACGTCAATCTGGGCGATATGCAGCAACGGATCTCTGAAGAAACGCAGAATGCGTTGACTGAGCTTTCTCAGAATGCCGGTTACCCTATTACCGAAACATTGAGCGGCAGCGGCGATCTCGGGCAGGTGCTGGTGGATGCCATCAAGAAATACGATATGGATTTGGTGCTCTGCGGCCACCATCAGGATTTCTGGAGCAAGCTTATGTCTTCCGCGCGTCAGCTGATCAACACGGTTCATATCGATATGCTGATCGTTCCGCTGCGGGAAGATGACGACGAATAAAAATCAGCGCTGTCCGGCGACCAGTTCTGCTGACAAAAGGCACGGCCCGCGGGCTGTGCCTTTTGTTATATAACAAAAACTTATGCTGCGTTTTTATACCGTCTTTGTTTGAAATTCGCCAGTATAACCACATCTATCTTATTGGATTTTAAAGCTTATCTCTAAATAAAACGCTTGCTTGAATATCCGCCGCCAGTGTTATAGTCCGCAAGACACATCATCATTTCCATCTATCCCGCCAGCTTCAGCTTGTTTAAAAATAAGCAGTGGAAGGGGAAGAACCGTCTGTTTTATCAGGAGCTGTTAATGACGCAATTTGTATCTCTGGCAAGTTTCCTCGATTCCGTTCAACAACGCGATCCTCATCAGCCTGAATTCTTGCAGGCGGTAAACGAAGTGTTTTCTACCCTATGGCCTTTTCTGGAACAAAACCCCCGCTATGCGGATTACAGCCTACTGGAACGGCTGGTTGAACCTGAACGGGCCATTCAGTTCCGCGTCGCCTGGACGGACGATAAAGGGCAGGTGCAGGTAAACCGCGCCTGGCGCGTGCAGTTCAGTTCCGCCATCGGGCCGTACAAAGGCGGTATGCGTTTCCATCCTTCCGTCAACCTGTCGGTGCTTAAGTTCCTTGGGTTCGAGCAGACGTTTAAGAATGCGCTGACCACGTTGCCGATGGGCGGAGGTAAAGGCGGTTCTGATTTTAATCCCAAGGGAAAAAGCCAGGGCGAGGTGATGCGTTTCTGTCAGGCCCTGATGACGGAGTTGTACCGTCATTTGGGCGCGGATACGGATATTCCTGCCGGGGATATCGGCGTAGGCGGCCGTGAGGTGGGCTTTATGACCGGTATGATGAAAAAGCTGACCAATAACACCTCCTGTATTTTCACCGGTAAAGGGCTCTCCTTCGGCGGCAGCCTGATACGCCCCGAAGCGACGGGGTACGGCCTGATTTATTTCACGCAAGCCATGCTTGCGCGTCACGGGCTGGGTTTTGAAGGTATGCGGGTTGCGGTATCCGGTTCGGGCAATGTGGCGCAATACGCCATTGAAAAAGCCATGGAGCTGGGGGCTCGCGTCGTTACCGCGTCCGATTCCAGCGGAACGGTGGTGGATGAGGGCGGTTTTACGCCGGAAAAACTGGCGCTGCTGGCTGAGATTAAAAACCAGCGCTACGGCCGGGTGGAAGATTATGCGCGCGAAACGAATCTGCGCTATCTGGCGGGTAAAACGCCGTGGGAGGTTCCCGTCGATATCGCGCTGCCTTGCGCCACCCAGAACGAATTGGATTTACCCGACGCGCAGAAACTGATTGCGAACGGTGTGAAAGCCGTGGCGGAAGGGGCAAACATGCCGACGACGATTTCTGCGACGGACGCGTTTCTGGATGCCGGCGTATTGTTTGCGCCGGGTAAAGCGGCGAATGCCGGCGGGGTGGCGACATCGGGGCTGGAAATGGCGCAGAACGCCGCGCGCATGGGCTGGAAAGCGGAGAAAGTCGATGCCCGCCTGCACCATATCATGCTGGATATTCATAACGCCTGTGTGCAATACGGCGGAGAAGGCCGGCAAACGCATTACGTTCGCGGCGCCAATATCGCCGGTTTTGTGAAAGTCGCAGACGCCATGCTGGCGCAGGGCGTGGTATAACCATGTCTGGATCCTCGCGATAGCGAGGATCCAGATTGGGCAAAGAAACCGGAGCATGGCGCTTTTTTGCATACTTTCGTCTTAGACACTTCTTTCCACCTTTCCTTACACTCGTCGACGCGGCATAGGGTCAGGAAACCCGCGGTACCTTCTGCTCTGGCATGTTGTTCGCTTTGCGCGGTCATCACTGTGGAAAAATGCGTCAAATTTTAAGGCTTACATCATAATGAAAATTAAGCACTTACCTTTTGATCAGAGTGTTAACGGCTGGTCGGCAATCATCGGCGATCGGCTGGATTACCCGCAGCAGCAGGGGAAAACCACGGCGGACTGGCTGATTATCGGCGCGGGCTACGCCGGAACCGCCTTCGCCCAGCGGCTCGCCGAACAGCGTCCTGATGAACATATCGTACTGCTGGACGCGGGTGAGATCGGAGACAACGCGTCCGGGCGCAATTCCGGTTTCGTGATTGATCTGCCGCATAACATCGGCACTTCGACCGCCGAATTGGAAAAAGCGGCCGCTTACCGTCGGCTGCTGCAATTTGGCGTCGCCCATCTGCAAGAGCAGGTGGCGCGCCATGGGATCAACTGCGACTGGAGCAGCGCCGGAAAGTATCACTGCGCGGTGAGTCCGAAATTCAACGGGCTGATCGATGCCTATGTCCGTGAGCTTAACAATCTTGGCGAAGCCTATCAGGTTGTGGAGAAGGACGAGCTTGCCCGTCGTCTCGGCACCCATTTTTATCATCGGGCCGTCTATACCCCAAACTGTATTCTGCTTAATCCCGCGGCGTTGATGCAGGGGCTGGTGGCGTACCTGCCGTCAAACGTTACCGTTTACGCGAACTCGCCGGCGCTGAGCATTGACGCCGGCGCGCGTATTCGTGTGGAAACGCCGCACGGCGAGATTCGCGCCCGCAGGCTGATGATGGCAATCAACGGCGCGGCGCGCGGCCTGCCGCTGTTTAAAGGGCGGCTATTCGCGATAGCGACCTTCGCCACCCTGACCGAGCCGCTCAATGCGCAGCAGCTCCAGCGCATCGGCGACATGGCCGACTGGGGCGTGACGCCGGTCAATGCCCTGGCCGGCGCCACGCTGCGCTACACGCGCGATCGCCGTTTCCTGATCCGCGAGCAGGTGAATTTTACGCCGGGTTTGACCACCGGCGCGCTGGAAACCGGGCGCCATGCGCGGCGTCACGCGGCGATATTCGCCCGGATATTCCCGCAGTTGAAAGATGTGGCGATGGCGCATACCTGGTCCGGCCTGATTAGCGTTACGCGAAACGGCGCGCCGATCTGGGGACAGCTGGCGGACAATGTGTATGCCGCCGCTGGCTGCAATGGCTCGGGTCTGTCGAAACAGACCGCCGCGGGGCGTATCCTGGCCGATTTTGCGTTGGGCGAGGATAATCCGCTGATTGGCGATATGCAGTCGCTGGGGCAGGCCAACTATTTACCGCCGCGGCCGTTGCTTGATATCGGGGTACAAGGTTATCTGGCGAGAGAGAGATGGCGGGCGCGCAGCGAGAGGTAATAGCCCTGGTTATGCGCGGCAACGGCAATAAAAAACCGCCTGGTGGCCTTTGAGCGGCGATCCCTAAGGCGAGAACGCCGCGCGATTACCGCTCCAGCGGCAGATAAAAATCGAAGCGGTGGCTTTTGGTTTCCAGCATGGACTGCGCCGGCACCCCCGCCAGCGGCGGGGCGTAGTCCGGCCGTTTTACCACCACGCGTTTTTTGGCCAGCCGCCGCGCGGGCGCCAGCAGTTCATCGGCATCGTCGTCAGCCCCTACCAGTGATTGAAATACCCGCATCTCTTTTTTCACCAGCGCGCTTTTTTGCCGATGGGGAAACATCGGGTCGAGGTAAACCACGTCGGGGCGCGGGGTGATATCGTCCAAGGCGTGCAGGCTGGAAGCGTGCAGCAGCGTCAGCCGCTCGCGCAGCCACGGGCCGATCTCCGCATCCTGATAGCCGCGCCGCAATCCGTCATCCAGCAGCGCCGCCACCACGGGATTGCGTTCCACCATGCGCACCCGGCATCCCAGCGACGCCAGCACGAACGCATCGCGCCCCAACCCCGCCGTGGCGTCGACCACATCGGGCAGGTAATCCTTTTTAATCCCCACGGCTTTGGCGACCGCTTCGCCGCGTCCGCCGCCGAAACGGCGACGGTGCGCCATCGGGCCGGCGATAAAATCGACGTAGATCGCCCCCAGGCGGGGTTCGTCCTGTTTACGCAGTTCCAGACGTTCCGGCGTCAGCACCAGCGCCATAACGGCGGCAGGATCGCCAACCAGCCCCCAGCGTTCGGCCAGCAAAGTCAAGGCGCCGCTATCGGCGCCTTCCTCGGAGAATAGGCAGATTTTCATCTTTTACTGCCATTCATCCTTTAATGCCGTAGTGATGCAGCATGGCGTCCAGCTGCGGTTCGCGGCCGCGGAAGCGTTTGAACAGTTCCATCGGCTCTTCGGACCCGCCGCGCGACAGAATATTGTCCAGGAACGACTGGCCGGTTTCGCGGTTGAAAATGCCTTCCTCCTGGAAGCGGGAATAGGCATCCGCCGCCAGTACGTCGGCCCACAGGTAGCTGTAATAACCCGCCGCGTAACCGCCGGCGAAGATATGGCTGAACGCGTGCGGGAAACGTCCCCAGCTTGGGCTTGGCACCACGGCGACCTGCGCTTTGATTTCCGCCAGCGTCGGCAGAATCTGCGCGCCTTTGGCGGGGTCGAATTCGGCATGCAGGCGGAAATCGAACAGCCCGAATTCGAGCTGACGCAGGATAAACAGCGCCGCCTGATAATTCTTCGCCGCCAGCATTTTATCCAGCAGTTCCCGCGGCAGCGGCTCGCCGGTTTCATAATGGCCGGAGATAAAGGCCAGCGCCTCCGGCTCCCAGCACCAGTTTTCCATAAACTGGCTCGGCAGCTCCACGGCGTCCCACGGCACGCCGCTGATGCCGGCCACGCCCGCGGCGTCGATCCGGGTCAGCATATGGTGCAGGCCGTGGCCGAACTCATGGAACAGCGTGGTGACTTCATTGTGGGTGAACAGCGCCGGTTTACCGCTGACCGGGCGGTTGAAGTTACAGGTGAGGTAGGCCACCGGTTTTTGCAGTGAGCCGTCGCCTTTGCGCAGGTTACCGACGCAGTCGTCCATCCAGGCGCCGCCGCGTTTGTGTTCGCGGGCGTAGAGATCGAGATAGAAGCTGCCGCGCAGTTCGCCGCCGTCGTCAAACAGATCGAAGAAGCGCACCTCCGGGTGCCACACATCCACGTCCTTGCGCTCTTTGGCGCTAATGCCGTAAATGCGCTTAACCACTTCGAACAGCCCTTCGACCACCCGCTGTTCCGGGAAATAAGGCCGCAGCTGCTCATCGCTGATGGCGTAAAGATGCTGCTTCTGCTGTTCGCTGTAGTAGGTGATATCCCACGGCTGTAAATCCTCGACGCCGTGATGTTCTTTGGCGAAGGCGCGCAGCTGCGCCAGCTCTTCTTCCGCCTGGGGACGCGCGCGTTTGGCCAGATCGGACAGGAAGTTGATAACCTGCCGGGGATTTTCCGCCATTTTTGTGGCCAGCGATTTATGCGCATAGCTGTCGAATCCCAGCAGTTGCGCCAGTTCGTGGCGCAGCGCCAGCTCTTCCGCCATGATGTCGCTATTGTCCCATTTGCCGGCGTTCGGTCCCTGATCGGAAGCGCGGGTGGCATAGGCGCGGTACATTTCCTCGCGCAGCCCCTGATTGGAGCAATAGGTCATCACCGGGAGATAGCTGGGGATATCCAGCGTCAGCAGCCAGCCGTCCTGCTCTTTGGCTTCCGCCTGCGCTTTGGCGGCGGCCAGCGCGCTTTCCGGCAGGCCATCCAGCTCGGCGACGTCGGTTATCAGCTTGCTCCAGCCCATGGTGGCGTCCAGCACGTTGTTGCTGTAGCGGGAGCCGAGTTCGGACAGGCGCGCGGCGATTTCGCCATAGCGTTTCTGTTTTTCAGGCGGCAGCCCGATACCGGACAGTTCAAAATCGCGCAGCGCGTTATCGACGGCTTTCTTTTGCGCCACGCTCAGGGCGGCGTAATGCTCGCCGTCCTTCAGGCCGCGGTACGCCTGATACAGCCCGGCATGCTGCCCGACCCAGGTGCTGTACTCGGACAGCAGCGGCAGGCATTGCTCGTAGGCGCCGCGCAGCTCTGGACTGTTTTTTACCGCGTTCAGATGGCTAATCGGCGAGAAAATGCGGCTGAGACGATCGTCGCTGTCCGCCAGCGGCTGGCAAAGGTTATCCCAGGTAAAGGGACCCGGCTGTGCAACCACGCGCTCTACGGTCTCACGACAGGTTTCCAGCGCGGATTTGACCGCAGGCACGATATCCTCGGTTTTAATTTTGGAAAAAGGCGGCAGGGTAAATGGGGACAGTAATGGATTCGTCATAGCGCAGTCCTAATGATGGTGGATAACCCGATTGGCGATAAGGCTACTATAAATGGCTGATTAACCATTAAGATGAGGTCAATGATCGTTAAAATCAATGGTAGCGCGCGCGGCGGATGAATTTATCCCCGGCGGACGGCCGTGGCGGCGCCGTTGAGGCGGCCCCCTCTTACCGCCTCCGGCAACGCAGTTCACTTTTTAGCGGCCAGACGGTTTATACTGATAGCGATTTTCACCGTGTCTTTCTGAAACACCCAACAGCAAGAGAGTCTAATGCTAAGTTACCGCCATAGTTTTCACGCCGGCAATCATGCCGATGTGGTGAAACACACCGTTCAGAGCCTGATCATCGCCGCGCTGAAAGAGAAAGAAAAACCCTTCCTGTATCTGGATACCCATGCGGGGGCCGGGCGCTATCAGCTGAGCGGCGAACATGCGGAACGCACCGGAGAGTATCTGGACGGCATTGCCCGAATCTGGCAGCGCGACGATATACCCGCCGAGCTTGAACCTTACATGCAGGCGGTTCGCACCTATAATCATAACGGTCAGTTGCGCTATTACCCCGGCTCGCCGCTGATTGCCCGGCAGCTGCTGCGCGAGCAGGACAAAATTCACCTGACGGAGCTGCATCCGAGCGATTTTCCGCTGTTGCGTAACGAGTTCCAGAAAGATGCCCGCGCCAGGGTCGTGCGCGGAGACGGCTACCAGCAGTTGAAGTCGCAGCTGCCGCCGCTGTCGCGTCGCGGTTTTGTGCTGATCGATCCGCCGTATGAACTGAAGACGGATTATCAGTCGGTGGTGCAAGGCATTCAGGAAGGCTACAGGCGTTTCGCCACCGGGGTGTTCGCCCTGTGGTATCCGGTTGTGCTGCGTCAGCATATCAAGCGCTTACTGAAAGATCTGGAAGCGACCGGCATCCGCAACATCCTGCAAATTGAGCTGGCGGTGTTGCCGGACAGCGATCGCCACGGCATGACGGCTTCCGGAATGGTGGTGATCAACCCGCCGTGGAAGCTGAAAGCGCAAATGGAAAGCGTGCTGCCCTGGCTGCACCAGGCGCTGGTTCCGGCGGGAACCGGGCATACGCGCGTTGAGCAGGTTGTCGCGGAGTAACGTCTGGCTATTCGGCGGCGCCGCGGTTTTTCCCTATCGCAATCATAGGGATAACCTTTACGGGACGCCGGGCGCCGCGGTTACACTCTAGACAAATTTTATTTACCCAAGCATGGATATTCTGATGACTAAACACTATGACTACCTGGCTATTGGCGGCGGCAGCGGCGGGATCGCCTCGATTAATCGCGCGGCGATGTATGGAAAAAAATGTGCGTTGATCGAAGCAAAATATCTGGGCGGGACCTGTGTCAACGTCGGTTGCGTGCCGAAAAAAGTGATGTGGCACGCGGCGCAGATTGCCGAGGCGATCCATCAATACGGTCCTGACTACGGTTTTGATACCACGGTTAACCGGTTTGACTGGGGGACGCTGGTTAAAAACCGCAGCGCCTATATTGACCGTATTCATCACTCCTACGACAACGTGCTGGGTAAAAACAAGGTGGACGTGATTCACGGTTTCGCCCGCTTTGTCGATGCCCATAGCGTCGAGGTGAACGGTGAGAAAATCACCGCCGACCATATCCTGATCGCCACCGGCGGCCGTCCGACGCGCCCCGATGTCCCCGGCGCCGAATACGGCATTGATTCCGACGGTTTCTTCGCTTTGGACGCTTTGCCGAAACGCATCGCCGTCATCGGAGCGGGCTATATCGCGGTTGAACTTGCCGGCATGGTCAACGCGCTGGGTTCAGAAACGCACCTGTTTGTGCGTAAGCAAACGCCGCTGCGCAGCTTCGATCCGCTGATTGTCGAGACGCTGGTTGAAGTGATGAACAGCGAAGGGCCGACGCTGCATACCGAGTCGATCCCGCAATCGGTGGCGAAAAATGCCGACGGCAGCTTGACGCTGACGCTGGAGAACGGCAAGGCGCAAACGGTGGACTGTCTGATTTGGGCCATCGGCCGCGAGCCGGCGACGGATAACCTGAACCTGAGCGTAACCGGCGTTGCGTTGAACGAGAAAGGCTATATTCAGGTGGATAAATTCCAGAATACCAACGTGCCGGGCATCTACGCGGTGGGGGACAACACCGGCGCGGTGGAACTGACGCCGGTCGCCGTGGCGGCGGGCCGCCGTCTGTCGGAGCGTTTGTTTAACGACAAGCCGTATGAGCACCTGGACTACAGCAATATTCCCACCGTGGTCTTCAGCCATCCGCCCATCGGCACCGTCGGGCTCACCGAACCCCAGGCGCGCGAACGGTACGGCGACGATAAGGTGAAGGTTTACACTTCTTCTTTCACCGCCATGTACACCGCCGTGACGCAACACCGCCAGCCGTGCCGCATGAAGCTGGTCTGCGTGGGCGAGGAGGAGAAGGTTGTCGGCATCCACGGCATTGGCTTCGGCATGGACGAAATGCTGCAAGGCTTTGCGGTGGCGCTGAAAATGGGCGCCACCAAACAAGACTTCGACAATACCGTCGCCATTCACCCGACGGCGTCGGAAGAGTTTGTGACCATGCGCTGAGGTAGAGACGTAGAAAACGCGATCTGGCAGAAAGAAAAAACCGACCGGCGTGATTTCACACCGGTCGGGGGAACTACGCGTTGTGGCCTGCGCTATTACGCCAGATCAAAACGATCCAGGTTCGTCACTTTGTGCCAGGCGGCGACAAAGTCCTGCACGAACTTCGTCTGGGCGTCCGCGCTGGCGTACACTTCCGCCAGGGCGCGCAGTTGGGCGTTTGAACCGAACACCAGATCGGCGCGCGTCGCGGTCCACTTCACTTCCCCGCTGTGGCGGTCGCGTCCTTCATAGCGGTTTTCGCCCGGCGAAACGGCTTGCCACGTGGTGCCCATATCCAGCAGGTTGACGAAGAAATCGTTGGTCAGCGTGCCGGGCCGATGGGTGAAAATACCGTTGTCGGAGCCGTCGGCGTTGATGTTGATCGCGCGCAGGCCGCCAATCAGCACCGTCAGCTCGGGCGCGGTCAGCGTCAGCAGCTGCGCCTTATCGATCAGCGCCACCTCGGCGGGCGTCGCCAGTCCGGCCGCCTCGTAGTTGCGGAATCCGTCTGCGGCCGGCTCAAGCTTGGAGAAGGCATCGACGTCCGTCTGTTCCTGCGAGGCATCGGTGCGGCCGGGCGCGAATGGCACCGTCACCGCATAGCCGGCCGCCAGCGCCGCCTGTTCGATTCCGGCGTTTCCCGCCAGCACGATCAGATCCGCCAGCGATACCTGCTTACCGTTGCTCGCTTCCTGATTGAAGCTGCGCCGGATGGCTTCCAACGCGCTCAGCACCCTGGCCAGTTTTTCGGGCTGGTTGACCTCCCAGTCCCTCTGCGGCGCCAGACGTATGCGCGCGCCGTTGGCGCCGCCGCGCTTGTCGCCGCCGCGGAAGGTGGAGGCCGAGGCCCAGGCGGTGCCGACCAGTTCGGACAGGGTCAGGCCCGCCTCCAGCACTCTCGCTTTGAGCGTCGCGGCATCCGCCTCGTCAATCAGAGGATGATTGACGTCAGGCAGCGGATCCTGCCAAATCAGCGCTTCACTGGGGACTTCCGGGCCGAGATAGCGCGAGCGCGGCCCCATGTCGCGGTGGGTCAGCTTGAACCAGGCGCGGGCGAACGCTTCGGCAAAAGACTGCGGATTTTCCAGGAATCGGCGCGAGATTTTCTCGTAGATCGGATCAACGCGCAGCGACAGATCGGTCGTCAGCATGGTCGGCTTACGTTTTCTCGACGGATCGTGCGGGTCGGGAATGATCTCTTCGGCGTCCAGGGCTTCCCATTGGATCAGGCCGGCCGGGCTGCGGGTCTGGACCCATTCATGTTTGAATAGGTTTTCGAAGAAGTAGTTGCTCCACTGCGCCGGCGTCTGCGTCCAGATGACTTCCAGGCCGCTGCCGATAGCGTCGTTGCCGTGTCCGGTGCCGTAATCGCTCGCCCAGCCAAGGCCCTGCGCTTCCAGAGCGGCGGCTTCAGGATCCGCCCCTTTATGAGATTCGGGCGCCGCGCCGTGGGTTTTGCCGAAGGTGTGGCCGCCGCCGATCAGCGCAACGGTTTCTTCGTCGTTCATCCCCATGCGGGCGAACGTCACGCGGATGGCGTTAGCGGCGGCAATCGGATCGCCGCTGGAGTTCGGGCCTTCCGGATTGACGTAGATCAGGCCCATCTCGGTGGCGCCGAGTTTCTCATCGAGTTTGTCGGCCGGCCGGTGGGCGAGCCATGAGGTTTCGGAACCCCAGTTGACGTCCTGATCGGGCTCCCAGGTGTCTTCGCGGCCGCCGCCGAAACCGAAGGTGCGGAAACCCATGGTCTCCAGCGCCACGTTGCCGGTCAGGATAAAAAGGTCGGCCCAGGAAATCGCCTGGCCGTATTTCTGCTTGATCGGCCACAGCAGGCGTCGGGATTTGTCGATATTGACGTTGTCCGGCCAGGCGTTCAGCGGCGCGAAACGCTGCTGGCCGCGCCCGCCGCCGCCGCGCCCGTCCGCGGCGCGGTAGGTGCCGGCGCTGTGCCACGCCATGCGGACAAACTGCGGACCATAATGACCAAAGTCAGCAGGCCACCAATCTTGCGAATCAGTCATCAACTTGCGCAGGTCGTTCTTCAGCGCCTGGTAATCCAGCTTGTTGAATGCTTCGCGGTAGTTAAACGTCGGATCCAGCGGATTCGATCGGGATGAGTGCTGACTCAGCAGATCGACGCGCAGTTGATTCGGCCACCAGTCACGGTTGGTGGTGCCGGCGGCGGCGGTATCTTTGCCGGCGGCGCCGTGGCCAAACGGGCATTTCGCTTCGGTTGACATAATATTCCCTACCTTTTGTTCTTGAATAATCAGCTATCGGGTCCTGTTGACGGATGATTCATCCTATAGACCGTATGGGTATAGGTAAAATCGAATGATATTAATGTTGTAATAGCTCTAAGCTATCGAGGCTATGGTCGGCGCCGAATGCCGGACACGCCGGGCAGTGAGGCGGAAAGGGAAGAAAAAGGCATCCGGGAGGATGCCGTAGCAACGTTTTACTTTCGAATCACACGGCGGCGCGGCGGCCGCATCGTCGCTAAATCAGAACTCCGGCCAGAAAGGTTCGCCCAGCGTCAGCATCAGCCGGTTCGCCCAGGCAAAGAACGCCGCCGACTGCACCACATCGACAATTTCCAGCGTATCCAGCCCCTGTTCGCGCAGCCGCGCCAGATCGTTGGCGTTAACCTGCGCCGGGGTGACCGACAGGCGGGCGGTGAAATCGATAATCGCCTGCCAGCGCGGGTTCTGGCCGATGGTCAAATCGCCGCCGGGCGCCACGTCCAGCAAGCGTTGTACGTCGTCATGCTGTTTGGACAGCTGGCTGGCCTTGGCGGCGTGCACGGAAGCGCAATAAATGCAGCCGTTCACCTTGCTGGTGATGGCGGCCACCAGCTCCCGCTCTTTACGCGGCAGTCCGCCGGAGGTATAGAAAATCCCCTTGTCCGTTAACGTGCGCTGTTCCAGCACCGGCAGGTTACGCCCCAGCAGACGGAAATAATCAGAGTCGGTATGGCCGAAGCGCGCCAGAATCGCCTGTTCGTCGGCATTGAATTCCGACAGCGGCTTGGGGGCGATCCAGGGTTCCCACTCCAATCCGGCCTGGGTAAACGCCTGCGGAGCCGCTTTTCCGCTCTGCGTGGCGGGGTGCGTGTGCCAACGGCCGGCGACCGCGGCCTGTGAGTGCGGCTGGCCGATCCGCTGTCCGGCAATCAGGCGGTAGCCGCGCAGCAGTCTGCTCTGGAAACTGACGAAAGCCACCAACTGCGAGAGCGTGACGATATCGTCCGCCGACCAGCCCGCCTGTTCCAGCGCCCGTAGCTGCGGCGCCTCCGCGTTGATGGGCGAGCGCGTCAGGAGCTCGGCGTGCGCCAGCGCCAACTGACGCGCCGGCGTTGATGGTGGTTCGCCGGTTTCGGCCGCTCTGGCGGCGTAAAAGCGCTGTAGCTGCTCATCCTGATGCCAGCCGCTGACTTTCTCCGCCAGCCAGAAACGCAGGGATAACGGCAGGGCTTCTTCCTCGCCGGCGGCGAAGATCGCCTCATAGCTGCCCTGAATATGGCGCGTGGCCGCTTCACGGGTTTTTCTGGCGGCGGCCAGTTCGCTGTCCGGGGTGATTTCAGCCAGCGCGTCCAGCACGTCGCGAGGCTGCGATTTATTTTGCGCATCGTAGGTCATATCGTCTCCTGTCCAAGCGTATTTTTCTGTTTCACGGCAGGCTGCCACCCCAGGGCGGGCGCGACCTGCGTGGCGATCAATTCAAGGGAGCGGAGGATCAGGGCGTGCGGCGGATCGATGGAGTGCACCTGAAACGCCACATCGGTCACCCGGGCCAGCGAACTGTCCGTCTGAAGGGTGGCGATAACATCCTCGGCCGTCCCGACGTGGCTGTCGAAAGAGTCGATCAGCTCGGCCACCGAGCCCTGGCGTATCGGGCGAAACGCCCCAAGGCGCGCGGCGGAACGGCGCAGCCCCTTTTCCGCCAGGCTTAACGCCAACTGGCGATCGTCGGCGACGAAAACGCTGCGCGACCCGAGAATCCGCGGTTGCACCCCTTCCGGCAACTCGGCCAGATAGGCGTCGATCATCTGATTCTGCAAATCCGCCAGCGTGGCGTCGGGAAAGCTCTCCGGCCGCGGCTGGGTGCGGGACAGCATCAGCCCGTCGCCCGCTTTGCCGGCGCGCACCGCGCCGTCCACCGAAAACGTCGCCTGCCAGACCCGTTTATTGAGGTGGGCCGCCTCGGGATAGAGCTGATTGCCGTCGCCGCTTAACGGCTCTCCGCGCCATGCCGCGCGCACCTGCGCCAGATAGCGGGCGAGAATTTCGCCGCGCTGCGCGCTGTCATGGCCGAAGGCGGCGAAGGAAGAGGGCGTGCCGCCGGAGCCGATGCCGACCTCCAGCCGCCCGTTGCTGAGCAGATCGAGCACGGCGGTATCTTCCGCCACCCGCAGGGGATGCTCCATCGGCAGGGTGATCACCCCGGTGCCCAGCCGGATGCGCCGGGTATTGGCCGCGACGTGGGCGAGAAAAACCAGCGGCGACGGCAGCCCGCCTTCGTCCGCATGAAAGTGGTGCTGGGCCACCCAGGCGCTGTCGAATCCCAGTTGCTCGGCTTTAACGATTTGCTCCGTGGCGAGCCGGTAACGCTGTTGCGCAGAGACGTCGTCGAGCAGGCGGGTGAAAAAACCCAGGCGTTTATTTGTCATCCTAACATCCTTCTTGTGTATGGTTTTCAGGCGAAAGCCGGGTGTTGCCGCCCGGGGATCGCCTCAATAAGTTCTCGGGTGTAACGGTTGGCGGGACGGGCGAAAATCTGCTCCACCGGCCCGCACTCCACCTGTCGGCCGTGATGTAGCACCGAGACGGTGTCGGCGATCTGACGCACCACCGCCAGATCGTGGGAAATAAACAGATAGGTCAGCCCCAGCGACTGCTGTAGTTCCGTCAACAGGCGCAGAATCTGCGCCTGCACGGTGACGTCCAGCGCGGAGACCGCTTCATCCAGCACCAGCACTTTGGGCTCCAGCACCAGCGCCCGGGCGATGGCGACACGCTGCCGCTGGCCGCCGGAGAGCTCGCGCGGTTTACGCGTCAGCAGCGCGGCGGGCAGGGCGACGCGCTCGAACATTTCATGCACTTTCCGCTCCCGCTGCGCCCTGGCGTAGCGGTTGAAGTTGCGTAGCGGCTCCTCAATGATGTCGTACAGCCGCTGCGCGGGATCGAGCGAGCCGAACGGATTCTGGTAAACCAACTGGATGGTCTGGCGGAACTGGCGCAGCGCTTCGCCTTTCAGCCGGGTGATATCCGTGCCGTCAATCAGGATGCGGCCCGCGCTGGGGCGCTGAAACGCGAGCAGGCTGCGGGCGGTGGTGGTTTTGCCGGAGCCGGATTCGCCGACGATGGCGTGAGTGCTTCCCCGGCCGACGCTGAACGAGATATGGTCCACCGCGCGGAAATGTTCCCCTTTGCGGCCCGCCAGCGGGAAGTCCTGCACCAGGTTTTCCACCGACACGACGATCTCGCCCTGCGCCGGCGGCGAAGGGCGCTTGACCGGGTTCAGCGACGGCACGTTGGCCAGCAGGGTGCGGGCGTACTGGCTGGCGGGCGCTTTCAGCACCGCCTGCGTCGGCCCCTGCTCCTGAATATAGCCGTGCTGGAATACCAGCAGACGGTCGGCGCGCTCGGCGGCCACGCCCAGATCGTGGGTGACGAACAGTACCGCGGTGCCGTTTTCGCGCCGCAGTTCGTCCAGCAGGTCGAGAATGCGTTTTTGCACCGTGACGTCCAGCGCGCTGGTGGGCTCATCGGCGATAATCAGCGCCGGCTTCAGCGCAATGGCGATGGCGATCAGCACCCTCTGCTTCATGCCGCCGGAGAGCTCATGGGGATATTGGCGGGCGCGCAGCTCAGGCTGGCTCAGGCCGACGCGCTCCAGCAACGCCAGCGTTTTCCGGCGCGTGGCGCGGCGATCTTCCCGCTGGTGGATGCGCAGAATTTCATCCACCTGGTCGCCGATGGTTTGCACCGGATTGAGGGAACTGCCGGGGTCCTGCGGGATCAGGCTGATGCGCGCCCCGCGCAGGCTGTCCAGCCGCTTCTGCGGCCAGTTGGCGATATCCGTGCCGTTCAGGCGGATGGCGCCGCGCGTCAGGCGGCCGTTTTCCGCCAGCAGGCCGATCACCGCCTGGGCGGTGGTGGTTTTGCCGGAGCCGGATTCGCCCACCAGCGCGACGACCTCGCCGGCGTCGATATGAAACGAAACCCCCTCCACCACGGTTTGCTCCCGTTCATCGCCGCGGTAGGCGATGGAAACATTGTCCAGTTCCAGCACCGGAACCGGGGTACGGGAAGGGCGGCCGGTCGTTTGATTCATCGTGACGTTCTCCCGATGGACTGGCTGATACGGTTGGCGGAGAGTACCGTCAGCACCACCACCAGTCCGGGGAAGGCGCTTAGCCACCAGGCGGTGGCGATATAGTTGCGGCCCTCGGCGATAAGCAATCCCCACTCCGGGGTCGGCGGCGGCGCGCCATAGCCGAGAAAGCTGAGGGTGGAGATGGTCAGAATGGCGCTGCCGAACTGCAGGGCGGCGAAGGCGAAGACGGTGGTCAGCGAGTTGGGCAGAATATGGCGCCGCAGTACGCTGAAGAAGGTTCCGCCGCTGCCGTAGGCCGCTTCAACGTAGTCGCTGTTGCGCACCCGCAGCACCTCCGAGCGCATCAGCCGGGCGAAGTTGGCCACCGAGGTGACCCCGACGGCGACGGCGGCGTTCACGGTGCCGAACCCCAGCAGAATGATCACGCTCAGCGCCAGCAGCAGCACGGGAATGGAGAGCAGCGTATCGATGACGCGCATCACCAGCGTGTCCCACCAGCCGCCCACGGCGCCGGCTATCAGACCCAGCGCGCTGCCCAGAATCAATCCCAGGGCGACCGCGATCGCCGCCCCGGACAGCGAATGCACCGCGCCGTAGACGATGCGGGCATACAGATCCCGGCCGAGCTGATCGGTACCCAGCCAGTACTCTCCGCCCGGCGCCTGCCGCTGGGCGCCGACGACGCCCTCTGTCGGACTATAGGCGGTAAACCACGCCGGGAACAGCGCCCACAGCACCACCGTCAGCAGGATCAGCCAGGCGATAACCAGCCCAGGCTGCGCCGCGTAACGCGCGACATGGCGGCTAAGGCGCGGCCATTTTCTCAATGGCGATAAGGCGATTTTCTCCAGTGAAATAATGGTCATAATGCGGCTCCGGCGGTTTTTTTCAGCCGTGGATCGAGCAGGGGATAAAGCAGATCCACTATCAGGTTAACGATCACAAAAGCGGTGGCGGAGATCAGCACAATCGCCTGCAGCACGCTGCCGTCCTGATTGTTGACCGCGTCCTGCGTCAGCTGTCCCAGCCCGCTGCGGCCAAAGACCGTTTCGGTGATCAGCGCGCCGGCGATCAGCTCCCCCAGCAGCAGACCGGCGATGGTCAGCGTCGGCAGCATGGCGTTGCGGGCGATATGCCGCCACAACACGCCGCCGCGGCTGGCGCCTTTGGCGCGGGCGACGGCGACGAACGGCTGGGTCTGTACCCGATCGATGCTGCGCATCAGCACCTGGGCCAGCGGGGCGGAAATCGGCAGCGCCAGCGTCAGCGTCGGCAGAATCAATCCTTCCCACTCGCCGGGATTAATCACCGGGATCCAGCCCAGGCGGAAAGAGAAGACCTGAATCAGGACGATGCCGAGCCAGAACGTCGGCACGGAAATAAACAGCGACGGCAAAGACTGCAGCGCGGAACGCAGCCAGTGAAACGGCGTGAGGGTGGATAAAAAGGCGATGGCGCAGGCCAGCAGCGCGGCGGCGACAAAGCCCAGCGCCGCCAGCAGCAGCGTGGGGGGAAGATTGGCGGCCAGCAGCTCGGTTACCGGCACGCCGGCCTGCAACGAGAGGCCGAAATCACCGCGCAGCACCCGCTCGATCGACTGAATATACTGGCTGAGGAGCGGGATATCCGCCCCGTAGGCCAGGCGCAGCTGGGCGATTTGATCGGCGCTTAACCCCAGTTCGGGACTTTGAAACTTGATCAGCACCGCATCGCCGGGCAGCGCCTGCAACAGAATGAAAGATAAGGTAAACGCCGCCCATAGCACGATCAGCGCCTGACCGATGCGTATCGCCAGATACCTGCTCATAATCTACTCCCTATCGCCAGAGACCCTTTTCCGAGCGGCGCAAAAGGGCCGTCGTCGTGAATTATTTATCCAGCCAGGCGTTATAGAAACTTGGCCGTCCTACCGCCTCAAAGCCAATGCCCTTGGTGGCCGGGGAACCGGCGAAAACCTGCGGTTCTTCAAAAATGGGGATGACGTAAGCCTGGTCGATCAGATAACGCTGCACCTCGCCCACCAGCGCCAGCCGTTTGCCGCGGTCGGTTTCGCTGGCGATGCCGTCCAGCAGGTTGTTCAAGGTCGTATCTGTAAAGTTTTTGACCTTGTCGCTGGCGCCGCCTTTCTGCAGCAGGACGTTGCGCACCGTCGGGTAATACTGGCTTTTCAGTACGTCCGGATCGGCGCGCCCCACCATGCCCGGCGCGACGCCGGTTTTCAGCGGATCGAGGCTATCGCGTGTTTTACTGCCGGCGTCGCCCGCCAGAACGTTCAGCTTCACCCCGACCTTGGCCCACTGCTGGGAAACCACCTGCAACGTCTCTTTGTTTTGCGGCTGCGGCAGCGATTCATAGGCGGTCAGCACCAGCGACTGCCCGTCTTTCTGCCGGATGCCCTGTGGGCCGGTTTTCCAACCGGCCTCGTCCAGCAGGCGGGAAGCCAGCGCCGGATCGAAGGTCAGCTTATCCGACAGGTCGACATGGCCGGCGGCGGTTTTCGCCAGAACGGAGGTGGCCTGCGGATAGTTGTCCGAGAACAGCGTATCGATGATCTCTTTGGTATTGGTGGCGTGGAGCAACGCCCGGCGCACGCGGATATCGGCGACCAGCGGATTATCCGGCCGGAAGTTGACGCTGTTGTTGACGCCGCGGGTGGCGGGGGCATAGATGCTGAAGTTGTCATCCCGCACCCGTTTTTCATCATAGGCCTGAATCTGACGGATAAAATCCGCCTGGCCTGAGATCAGCGCGCCGATGCGCACGCTGTCTTCCGGGGTCACCAGAATGGTGATGCCATCCAGATAAGGACGTCCCTGATGCTGGAATTTTACCGGCGCCCAGTTGTAGTCCCGCCGCGCGCTCAGCTTCAGTTCGCGCCCCAGCTTTTCGCTGCTCACCACGAACGGGCCGGAGCCGATAATATGCCGCGCGTTGCCCAACTGATTGAAGTCACGCGCCAGCGTGCCGAGGGAAACCAGGCCGGAACCAATGGCCGAGGTGCCCTGCAGAAAACCCGGCGACGGTTTGCTGAAGTAGAACTTCACCGTCAGCGGATCGATCACCTCGCTGCGCTGGTAGTTATTGATAACTTCCGAAATGGGCTGGTTGAGCGCCGGATTGCCTAAGCCGTAGGTATCGAAATTCCTGGCCACCGCGTTGGCGTCCAGCGGCGTGCCGTCAGAGAAGGTGACGCCGGGGCGGATTTTGAAGGTGTATTCGGTGCTGTCGGCATTGATGCTCCAGGACTCGGCAATCCACGGTTCGATTTCCAGCGTTTGCGGGTTCTGGTAGGTCAGTTTGTCGGTGATCTGATTCAGGATGCCGCCGTTGGGATAAAACCCGCCGGCCGGGGGATAAAGATTGGTGTGGGCCTGTTGTTCCAGATAAATCAGCGTGCCGCCGGTTTTCGGGGTTTCGTCCGCGGCTTGAGCCGTAACGGCGCCGCCCAGAAGTACCAATGAAGCAAAAACGCGCAGCTTCTGTTTACGATAAGAATGCAAGAAAATCGACACGATGTTGTCCCTACGTTTTAGTTATCAGGTGAATAAATAAACGGCCAAGCCTTTGCCTGATGAGGTATTACGGGAGGGATTGACCGATATTTAAGGCGATACTTCCATAGGCGGCAGGAAACAGCAAAGTACAAAACCGGCATTCATTATTCAATTTTATGTAGAAAAAATGCTGTTTATGTAGGCTTGGTGTTGAGTCCGTGTTTCTGGAGTGTGTTTTTATTATTGCCATCCATCAGCATCACGGGTTTTGGGGGGCGGGGGTGAACAAAACGTGGCTATCTCATTATGATCCCTTGTAAAATCGCTTAATCTCACGCCACCTCCTCTCAGAACGGACGACTATGCCCGCGGCCCTTAAATCAGCGCTCTGTACGGCCCTGCTGTTGACGCTTTCCGGTTGCGGCACCTTGTCGAATATGTCGACCGACGAGTCGGATTTTGACCGTCGGGCGTTGGCCTGCGGTCATGATTTGCCAGGGGAGGTCGATCGCCTCGCCATTCCGTTACTCAAACGGAATATCACGCCGGGTTTGGTGGTCGGGGTGCTAACGGCCGACGGGCAAATGCGCAGTTGGGGTTATGGCGTAACGGACCGTTATCATCGCTACCCGATTACCGGCGATACCCTTTTTGCGGTGGGTTCCGTGAGTAAAGGCTTTACCGCGGAAACCACGGCGATCCTGGTAAAGCGCGGCGTATTGAAATGGGATGATACGCTTGAGCAATTGATGCCGCGCAATATCCGTTTAAGCGAGCGGGCAAAAAAGATCACCCTGCTGCAACTGGCGACGCATACCTCCGGTTTACCACGGCAAGTAATGGATGTGCGGATGCTGAGATCGTTCGCCGAGTATCTGTTCACCGGAAACAACTTTTACGCCACGCTGGACGATGACAGCGTACTGAACTACCTGGCTCGTTTTAATGCGCCGGCCAATCCGGTGCCTATCTATTCCAACCTCGGCTACGCCATCCTGAATTACATCCTGCGGCTGAAAACCGGCGCGCCGATCGATCAGTTGGTAAACAACCATATTATCCGGCCGCTCGGGCTGAAAAATACCAGCTTCACCCCCGGAAAATTAAAGCAATTCCCCTATCGCGCCCTCGGTCATGCGGGCGATCAGCCAAAATTCATTTTACGCGGCACGCCAATACCCGACTGGCATTTTTCTTCCAACATGATGGGCGCGGCCAGCCTCTATACCAGCGCGAATGATTTGCTGAAATTCGCCCATGCGCATCTCTACCCGACGGGCGACGCCGCGCTGGATGAAGCCATCAGCGACTCTTTGAAAACCTATTACAACCGCACCAAAGAGGCGGCCAATATTGCCTGGATTACCGATGAAATCGGCCAACAGCATATCACTTATCAGGTGGGCTATATTGGCGGGTACTCAAGTTATATCGGGTTGGACCGCCAGCACAAGGTTGCGGTCGTGGTGCTGCAAAATAGCTTTAACTGGAACAACAACCTCGGCCATTCGCTTATTCAGCGTATCGGCGGGGCGATGGACTATCGTGGCGAGTGCCGAAGGAATTGAGAGGGCGTAGCCGCTTTCCCGAACGGGGGTAACGACGGCGCAATACCGATACCGGTATTGCGCATCCGGCTGGACATTCCCGATGATGAGCGGTTTGCGCAGGCGCTGCCTGATGGTGGCCTTTACAACGTTACGCCGCTTTTAAAGATGGCCAATTCACGAAAGTCATTGACCTCGTTGCGCGCGGGTTTGCCGTTGGCGATAGCGACAATCATATCGATAAACGCCTGCAACAGCGTATCCATATCAACCCCATGAATCAGCTGGCCGGCGTCAAAGTCTATCCAATGGGGCTTTTGGGCCGCCAGTTCACTGTTGGTGGCCAGCTTAACCGTTGGCACAAATCCACCATAAGGCGTGCCCCGTCCGGTACTGAACAACACCATGTGGCAGCCGGCGCCCGCCAATGCGCTAGTGGCTACGGCATCGTTACCTGGAGCGCTTAACAGATTCAATCCCGCTATTTTTAACCGCTCGGCATATTTCAAGACATCCACCACCTGACTCTGTCCGGCTTTCTGGGTACAACCCAGTGACTTTTCTTCGAGCGTGGTTATCCCCCCGGCCTTATTGCCAGGTGAGGGGTTCTCATAAATTGGCTGATGATGGTCAATAAAGTACTGTTTAAAGTCGTTCACCATGCCGACCGTTTTATTAAATGTGCCTTTGTCGCGGCAACGGCTCATTAAGATACGTTCGGCGCCGAACATTTCAGGCACTTCAGTCAGCACGGACGTTCCCCCATTAGCAATCACATAGTCGGAAAAACGTCCCAGCAATAGGTTGGCGGTAATACCGGATAACCCATCGGAACCGCCACACTCAAGACCGAACTTTAATTCGCTCAGCCGGCCCGGCTCCCGCCGATCCTGCCGCATCACCTGGTATAACGCCCGTAGCAGTTCCAGCCCCGCCGCCACTTCATCCTGCTGTTGCTGGCAAACCATAAATTTTACCCGTAGCAGGTCAACTTCGCCCAGGGTGTCACGAAAGGCATCCACCTGGTTGTTTTCGCAGCCCAGACCGATCACCAATACTGCTCCGGCATGCGGATGATGCACCATATTCTGTAGCATAGTGCGGGTGTTTTGATGATCGTCCCCTAACTGTGAACAACCAAAAGGATGGCTAAACAGATAGACGCCATCAATTCCTTCCGTATGCGGGGTAGTCTGCAAAAAACGTTGCTGGATCTGTCGGGCGATACCGTTAACGCAACCGACGGTGGGAATTATCCACAGTTCATTGCGAATGCCGACCTCGCCGTTGGCGCGGCGATACAGCTGTATGTGCCGATCCGCCAGTGGTTTGGGCAACATACCGGCTTGCGGCTGGTAGACATAGCTGTCCAGGTCGTTCAGATTCGTTTTGGCGTTGTGTGAGTGAATATGTTCGCCCGCGGCAATCGCACTCAGCGCATGACCGATCGGCAAACCGTATTTAATGATGTGTTGCCCAGCCTGTAGCGGATCCAGGGCGAATTTATGCCCGCGGGACACGGGCGAGGCCAGGGTGAGCCATTGGCCTTCAATCTCCACTTTCTCACCGTCGGCGAGATCGCGCAATGCGACGCCGACATTATCCAGCGGATGTATTTTTATAATACTTTTCATAGGCAACCTTAACGATAAACAGACAACGCCGCGCGGACTCCCAGGCTCTTGATGTCCTGCAATTGACGGGTCACCGTTTGCGGTAATTGCGGAACCGTATTTAAATCCAGCCCCCAATGGTCGCTGTCAGCCAACAGGGTTTGCACCAGTTCGCCAAGCGGTAATGTTCCGGCATCGACAGCCTGCCAGCCTGAGGCAAAACGGGCCAGCCAGTGGGCGTCGTCCTGCAATGGATAAGACGTTTCCTGGCGCTTGCCTCGATAAAACATCAGTAGCGCAGACAGAGCGAATGTCAGCCGTGGCGGCAACCGGTCGGTTTTCCGCTGATAAGCCAACAGCTGCGGCAAAATGCGGGTACGGAATTTGGTCATGCTATTCAGCGCAATGGATAGCAGTTGATGTTGGATAAACGGGTTGCGAAAACGATTCAATACCGCCTGGGCAAAGGCGTATAACTCTTCTGACGGTAAATCGAGCACCGGAATAATTTCCTGCGCGATGGCCTGTTCGACAAACTGACTGATTTGCGTGTCGTGCATCGCCTCGCCCACGGTATTGAGTCCCGCCAGAAAGGCCACCGGCACCAGCGCAGTATGCGCGCCGTTCAAAATCGCCACCTTGCGTTCTTTGTACGGTTTTATGTCATCGACGATACGGATATTCAGCGGGTAATCATCCAGGTGGAGTTCCTGCGCCAGCCACTGCGGTCCCTGGATCACAAACAGATAGAAATGCTCGGCGGTATCAAGAAAGGCGTCGTGATAACCCAGACGGTTCTCCAGCGTCGTCGCTTCATCCCGCGGATAGCCGGTTACGATACGGTCGACCAGCGTGGAGCAAAACGTATTATGCGCGGTCAACCAGGTTTCGAAAGCCGCGCCCAATTGCCATTGCCGCGCATAGCGCAGCACCAGTTCCCGCAACGCTTCGCCGTTATAGTCAATCAACTCGCAGGGAAAAAATACCCAGCCTTTGTCTGGCGCGCCGTCAAAATGGCGGAATCGCTCATAGATCAGGCGGGTCAATTTAGCCGGGAAACTGGTGGGCGGGGCGGCGTCAACGCTATCCTGCGCAAGATAGCTAATACCGGATTCGGTGGTGTTGGAGAATACCCAGCGAATATCCGGGTTATGCGCCAGAGCCAGATATTCCTCAAACTGATGGTAGACATTGATTTCACGGTTAACTGAACGAATAACTCGCGCGTCGCTGACGCTGTCTCCCCGTTCGTTCAAACCGCGAATAAGGGTGGTATAAAGGCCGTCCTGAATATTCAGCGAGGGAGGGGTGGCGCTGTCAATCGGCCGTACAACCACGATACCCGCGTTAAGGCCGGTATGTTCATTCAATAAATCCAATTGCCAATCGACAAAGGCGCGCAAAAAATTTCCTTCGCCAAACTGGATGATTTTATCGGGGTGACGGCGCCCGGGAAAATCGCGGCGATTCAGCGTTAACATAGCAATATCCTTAAAATTATGGCGACTCGCCGGAAGGGAGTTCCGGCGTATTATTCCGCTCAGCGTGATTCAGAAATGGATCACGCCTTTGATTAGCCCGTTGTTTTTCACCACGTCCGTTTCATACACGTTGGCCAGCGTATTGAAGTCAAAATGGTGAGTGAGCATCATGTCGGCGGACAGTTTGCCCGCCGCCATTAATTGACCGACTTTGGCGAAGTCCTCGTGAGTGGCGTTACGGCTGCCCATCATGGTGGTTTCTTTTTTGTGAAAATCCGGGTCGGCAAAGCTGAGTTCGCCTTTAAACAGCCCGACAAATACGATGCTGCCGCCGTGACGGATAAGATTAACGGTGTTGTTCATGGCTGATTGATTGCCGGTGGCATCAATGACTTTCACCGGCAACATGCCTGAGAACTGTTGGCGCAACGCCTTTTCGAATCCGTCAGCGGAGGGATCGAGCGTGGCGATATCCAGTTTCTTTTCCACATGTTGACGGCGTTCGGCGCTGGTGTCGGCCATCACCACCTGCGCGCCATCGGCTTTGGCAATGGCCGCCACCCCCAAACCTATCGGCCCCGCGCCCACCACCAGCACATGTTCGCCAGCCTGTAACGCCGCGCGACGCACGGCGTGAGCGCTGATGGCAAAAGGCTCGATCAATGCGGCCGACACGGGGTCCACATCATCGACAATCAATAAATTGCCGAGCGGTACGTTCAGATATTCACCGAATCCGCCGTCCTGATGAACGCCGATCACCGATATATTTTCACAGCAGTTGGTTTTACCGCTCAGACAGGAATGACAATGATGGCAAGCGACATACGGAATAACGGCAACCCGTTGACCGATGAGTATATTGTGAGCATTATTTCCCAGCGCAACGATTTCACCGCAAATTTCATGGCCCAGTACGCGTGGGTAACTGAAAAAAGGTTGATTACCGGCCCAGGCATGAATATCGGTACCGCAAATACCCACGTTTAAAATTTTAATTAACGCCTCGTTGTCTTTGGGCGTCGGCCGTTCTCGTTGTTGGTAAACTAGCGCGGTGGGTTTCTCACAAACCAGCGTCTTCATGGTTTTTATATTTTCCATAACAGCGTCCTCATAATAAGTGGGATCTGTTATTAAATAAAAAAACCATTTTCGGATGTGTCATTGTGGTTATTTGTGATTTAAATCTTAATATTCAGCTTTAAATTAGTTTTAAATAAATAAAAAACCAAAAGGAACGATGATGAGCAGAACACAAAACCTTCGCCATAACGTGATCAATCAGATGATCGATGGCATCAGAAAGGGGCATATCCTTTCACCACTTCCCTCACAGGCGGCTTTGGCGGAGTTGTATAACATCAGTCGGACGACGGTGAATCACACGCTTTATTATTTGCACCAACGGGGCGTGCTGGAAAAAGTCAATGGCCATTACCTCATTGTGCGTGAGCCCGATGAGAGCGATGGTTTTGACAGCGTCAGCCAACCGGTTGAAGTGCAGACGGATACCTTTGAACGGGCGTTTTTCCATATGATTAATCAACGGAAATTGCGTCCGGGCGATACGTTTTCCGAGTTGCAACTGGCCCGGGAAGTGATGGTCAGCCCGATAGTGGTACGCGAGTTTTTATTGCGTTTTTGCCGATATAACCTGATCGAAAATATCAGCCGCGGGCAATGGCAAATGAAAAAGTTTGATAAGGAATATGCTGAAAAGCTGTTTGAACTAAGAGAACTTCTTGAAACTCATGCACTTAATAAATTCATGAATTTGCCCCCTGACGATGATCGCTGGTTACAAGCCAGGGAGTTGCTCGACCGGCACCGCCAACTGCGGGAAACCATCGGCGACAACTACCGTATGTTCTCCCAACTCGATCGGGACTTTCATACCTTGATTTTGTCAGCGGCCAATAATCCGTTTTTCAATCAGTCGCTTGAGATTATCTCCGTTGTTTTTCACTTTCATTATCAATGGGATGAGAGAGACTTGAAACAACGAAATATCATCGCAACGGATGAACATATGGCGATCCTCAGCGCGCTGATTTGCCGCAACGACCTCAACGCCATGCGCGAAATGCGCCGGCACCTGGATACCGCCAAGCAATCAATGCTGTATTCCATCAGTCAGTACGCTGATTAGCTGAAAAATCCACCTGGATTAAAAGCAGATAAAAATCATGTTAAAAGCAGATTAAAAACAGAAAAATATTAAATAACGCACGAATCTATCACAAAAAGCTCGGTGCTGATAATTACCCACCTATTCTCAAACGAAATATATCAGGTCGGCGATAAAATTAAAATTTAGCAGGAGGGCGAAGGCGAATGGCGTAACGGTATCTTTCCGAATGAAAATTATCAGGGCGATAAAGTCAGTAATCAGGATGAGCGTTTTCAACCATGTGAATAAATGTATGGTGCGTCATTGTGTTTTTTTTGAAATTAAAAAATCCGCCATCAAAAATCAATATTTTTTATAAAAATTGACATATTGTGATGAGTCACCAGGGAATTCAATAAATAATGGCCTTTATCTTATCGAGCGTTGCAGGTTACTCGGTGAATATCAAGAAGATGTCAGTGATAAATCAACTGATATGCCAAGGTTGACGTGAGGTCGGTATTAATAGAGCAGTAATGTTATTGGTAAGCTGAATTTTATCAATTTTTTATCCGAGGAAAAAAATGAAAAGTAAAATAATTGAAATTGAAGTGAAAGATATTCGTTTTCCAACTTCAAGAAATCTGGACGGTTCCGATGCGATGAATGCCATTTCTGACTACTCCGCCACCTATGTGACGTTGCGGACCGACTCGGACGATGGGCTGGTGGGTAATGGCCTGACTTTTACTATCGGGCGAGGTAATGAGCTGTGCGTCGAGGCAGTCAAATCATTGTCCACGCTGTTTGTTCAGGGGCGCTATCTGGAAGATATTACCGCTAATTTTGGCTGCTACTGGCATGAGCTGGTAGCGGGTGATTGCCAGTTACGCTGGGTTGGACCGGAAAAAGGGGTGATCCACCTCGCAACAGCGGCAATTATCAACGCCATCTGGGATCTGTGGGCGAAAAAAGAGGGTAAGCCCGTCTGGAAATTGCTGGTGGATATGTCGCCGGAAGAGTTGGTTAACTGCGTTGATTTCACCTATCTGACCGATGTGCTGACTCCGGAAGAAGCGATCGCCATGTTGCGTAAAGTGTCGACGACGAAGGCGCAACGTGAGGAAGAAATGCAGCTCGACGGTTTCCCCGGTTACACCACCGCCGCGGGGTGGCTGGGTTATTCCGAAGAAAAAATGCGTATGCTGGCTCGCCAGGCGGTCGCCGACGGTTGGACCCACCTTAAGCAGAAAGTGGGCGCGGATATTGAGCAGGATATTCGACGAGCGACAATTTTGCGCGAAGAACTGGGCTGGGACTATAAGCTGATGATGGATGCCAACCAGATCTGGAGCGTCGATCAGGCGGTGGAAAATATGCGTCGTCTGGCGAAATTCGATCCCTGGTGGATTGAAGAACCTACCAGTCCGGACGACATTTTAGGTCACGCGGCAATTCGCCAGCGTATTGCGCCTATTGGCGTCGCCACCGGCGAACATGCCCATAATAGAGTCATGTTTAAACAAATGTTCCAGGCTGGGAGCATTGACTTTTGTCAATTGGATCCTGCCCGGCTTGGCGGGTTGAATGAAGTGCTGGCCGTAGTGCTGATGGCCGCAAAATATAATGTACCTGTATGTCCGCACGGTGGCGGTGTCGGCCTGTGTCAATATTCACAGAATATTGTTTTATTTGATTATATCGCGGTGTCGGCATCATTGGATAAACGCGTGCTGGAATATGTTGATCATTTGCATGAAAACTTCCTGGAGCCAATTCATATCAAACGCGGCCGTTATATGCCGCCGGAAATGCCGGGATACGGCGTAACCATGAAAGAGACATCTGTAGCGCAGTTCGAATATCCCAATGGTACGGAATGGCGTGAGTAAAACAATAAAACTAATAAATAACAATCAGTTGTATTTTATGAGCTTATTGTTTCTACCATCATAAAAATAACAGAGGAGTGGGCAAATGTTACCGCACGATAAAAGAGAAATATTATCGTTGGCAATAAAAAAGTCCGTCAGAAGATTATTACCTTTTCTGGCCTTAATGTATATTCTGGCTTATCTCGACAGGGCTAATATCGGTTTTGCGAAAGAGACTTTTCAGATTGATACCGGATTAAGTACCGCCGCTTACGCATTTGGCGCCGGTATATTCTTTATTGGCTACGCTATATTCGAAGTGCCGAGTAATATTTTTATGTTTAAATATGGCGCTCGTATTTGGCTGGCTCGTATTATGGTGACCTGGGGCGCGATTTCGGCGTTGATGATGTTTGTTAACTCTGAACTTTCCTTCTATGTTCTGCGTTTTCTGTTGGGCGCATGTGAAGCCGGATTTATGCCGGGCGTAATGCTCTACCTGACTTTCTGGTTTCCGATTACGGTTCGCGCAAAAGTCGCCGGTTTCTTCTGGTTCGGACCGCCGCTGGCATTTATTCTTGGCGGTCCGTTATCCGGCGGTTTGCTGGCGATGCACGGCGCCTTTGGTTTACACGGTTGGCAAATTATGTTCCTGGTCACTGGTCTGTTAACCATTCTAGTGGGGATCTGGGCTTACTTTTATCTGGACGATCGTCCGTCAGACGAACGTTGTACCTGGCTGACACCGCAAGAGCGCGATGTGCTGTGTGAAACCATGGCGACGGAAGAAAATGAAAAAGTAAATCACGGTCCGAAAGGCATTCTGCAGGCACTGCTTGATCCAAAAGTGATTTTCCTGTGTCTGATCGCATTTACCATCCAGGTTGGCTCCTACGGCATCGCTTTCTTCCTGCCGACCCAGGTTGCTCACATCATGGGCACCAAAGTAGGGTTCTGGGTAGGGGTGGTTACCGGGATCCCGTGGCTATGCGCGTTATTGGCAGCCTATTACATTCCCCATTTCTCGACCGTTATCCGTGAGCGGCGTTGGGTGGCTTCGCTGACGCTGGTTGCCGGTGCGGCAGGGGTGGCGGGTTCGGGCCTGCTGGCCGGGACGCCGCTGGTCGCCTTTATCGCATTGTGCATTGGCTGTGCCGGATTACTGGCCGTGCAGCCTATCTTCTGGACATTCCCTACCGGCTATTTGGGCGGAGCGGCAGCGGCATCAGGTATTGCTTTGATTAACTCGCTGGCAAATCTGGGAGGGTTTGTTGCGCCAAACATCCGTGTTTGGGCCGAATCCGCATTTAACAACGACGTCGCCGGATTATATCTGCTGGGAGGGATTGCCTTTGTCGGGGCGCTGATGATCCTGGCCGTGTATCGTCTGGGAATTGGCAAGCAGGAAGATCGTGGAGATAAAGTCCCGCTGAACCGCACGCAAAAAGCATAGCGATGGAAAAATAACCTCGAGTAATAATGGCGTCAATACCAGGGAAAAGCACCTCGTCATTCGACCGGGGTGTTTTTCTTTTTTCAAAGGCGCCTAAACGGGCTCGGCGTCCAGCACCTGAATTCGGTTCAGCCGTTGCCGGTAACATTGCAGCGTGGCTTCAATAGCATCGGCCGACATAAAGGAGTCGCGGTAGGTTGCTTCCACTAACCCGGCTTCTTTGGGTAACGCCGCCAAGAGCAGATTTCTGATAAGCTTTTCACTCAGACCCATGCTTCGGCCAAACGCCAGAAAGTCCATCCCCAGATACTCGCCGTAGCGGGTTGCAAGGCCGGGGGCGAGCGCCTTTTCGCCTTCCTCGCTTACGAGTAATGGCAATGCCAGGAAGCCGGAGGTGAAATACGCCTTATAGGGCGCCACAGAGACAAAATCATAAATCGGGGCCAGGGCAGGTTTGCCGCTACTTGGGTGAATCAAAGCAAAGTTGCGCAGATGCATGTCGTTATTGCCCAGCAGATAGGCGTAAACAATGCGACGGAACAGATCGATCCTGAACTTAAGGTTGTCGTTAACCTGTTCAATCAGAAACCGGGCGATCCGCTCGTAACTGACGTATTGCTTGCCGTCTGCCTTGATCTTGCCGTACTTCTCCCTGATTCCCATGCCGCCATCCAGTTGTTCCTGGTGGATGGGCGCGCCGGTTTTCACATCGCGGTCAAACCGCCTGATGACAAAAGCGAACTCCGGTTTGTCATCGGGCTGTTCTGGTTTAAAACTCAGCAGCCCATGCGGAGGGACTTCAAAGCCCAGACGAGCCATAACCGTCATGGTGGCGTGTTCGTTCTCGGCCAGGTAGGGAAATTCGTCAGGCGAGGGTTTAAGGATGTAATCACCCAGGTGTTCAATGACCGCGAATTCCCGGTTACTCAATATCATCTGGAGCTTGGGTTGATAGCCTGAAATGCTCATGCCCTTTTGCGCTTTCGGCAGGTCGTGGACAAACTGCCTGCGGGTGAAACTCAGGCATGGGTTGACCCGAACGGAGCCTGTCAGCGTTTTCAGCCCTTTGCCGGTGTAACCCGTGACGACTTGGTTATCGAGGGTTAACGGGGTCATTAGTATCCGGCATTTAGTCATTCGTCGTTCTCTGTCATCAGTTGTACGGCCCCGATAAGGTTCTTCCCGTTTTGGATGAGGATGCCAAACAGGTCCCGCTCGTCCAGTTGCTGCAGCTGGCTGTATCGTTTTCTTAGCCAACCCTCGGGAGCCAGCGAGGCAAAGTACGGATGCAGCGTTTCGCTGCGGAACCGGCCGGTTTTGACCGGCAAGCTCAGGGATAAGGGCGGGCCGAGGTAATTTTCTCGGTATTCGAACAGATAGCCTTTATGATCCTGAGTTAACCGGCCGATAAGTTCGCCGTAAAGATAGACATTTACTCGACGGCGCACAGTTTCACTCCCAACGCGGCGGACACCGCATGTACGGTGGCGAACTTAACCTGAGCGGGATCTCTGAACAGGCGTTTTAGGGTAGAGATGGAAACGCTGGTCTGCAGCTCCAGGGTAGCCAGTTCGATCCCCAGCTCTTTGCGCCGTGCGTTAAGCCTGCGGCCAAATTCCGTCGAGGTTTGGATCTGGTTATCCCGCACCGCCGCTTTGCCGTACTCTTCATTGAGTGCGAGTTCGCGTTTCAACTCGTCGATCATGGTGCTGAGCGCTTCAAGTTTCAGTATCGCTGGCTTGGTACCGTCATGGCTCATCTGTGGACCTCTAACGTATAAATAATAATCAGATTTTGTTAAATATAGTCCCCGCCTGTGGTTTTCGTCTATATGTGATACAAAATATTTAATTTAATGATTGAATGGCTCAAATATGAGCATTGAAGGCCCGATGATTTAACGGCGCGCATCCCTCATCAATCGCTGCCGGGGGACGCCCGCCGTTGTAAACCGATTGGGGCGGGATTAAATAACCGCCATGCCCGCATCGAATCCCTCTTTTATTGCCACCATGGCGTTGCTGGTTTTTACCGCCCCGCCAATCACCACCCTATTTTCGCCGCTTTGATTAAGATGCTGCGCCAATTCGTTGACGGGAATATAACCCAATGCCAGCACCACGGTGTCCGCCTCGATGGCGGCGAGCCCCTGTTGATTTTCGACAATGACATGGCTATCGGTAATTTCCGTTACTTTGGTATTCAGATATTGTTTAACGTTGAATTCATCCAGTATTTTTATGACGTGCAATTTACTGACGCCGTCAAGCTCCTGTAATATCTGGTCGCGCATTTCAATAATGGTGACGTTTTTTTGCTGCATGGCAAGATGCGCCGCCGTTTCTCCGCCCACTTCGCCGCCGCCGGCGATAACAATATTATTTCCTGTTATTACCTTACCCAATAAAACATCTTCCGCAAAAACAACGTGCGGGAGATTAACGCCTTTTATCGGCGGCGTCGCCGGTTTTCCGCCGGTGGCGATAATCACGGTGTCCGGTTTTTCCTGCCGAATAATCTCTTCCGTCAGTTCGGTGCCATATTTTATGTCGATATTCAGTTTCTCTAATTCCTGAATAGCCCAGGCGGTGTAGGTCGCCAATTCGCCTTTGCCGGGAGGGAAGGCGGCGGAAAGAAATTGCCCGCCCAGCTGGCTGCGTTTTTCAAACAATGTCACGCGGTGCCCGCGTATCGCCGCGGCGCGGGCGGCCTCCATCCCGCCCGGTCCGCCGCCGGCGATAAAGACGGTTTTGGGGGCGGAGGTTTTGCTGTAGTCCAGCACCCCTTCGCGTCCCAGGCTCGGGTTGACCAGACAGGTTAGCGGCCCGCCCAGATACAGGCTGCCGGTACATCCCTGCATACAGCCGATGCAGTAGCGGATGGAGGCCAACTCTCCGGCTTTGGCTTTGCCGGGTAAATGGGGATCGGCCAGCGATCCTCTGCCCATACCGATAAAATCGGCTTTGCCCATCGACAGAATGGTGTCGGCCATCCTGGGGTCATTAATGCGGTTGGCGGTAATCACCGGTATTTTCACCAGTTTCTTTATCTCTTCCGCCAGCGGCACGGTCCAGGCGTGGCCCACGTACATGGGGGAAACCGTGCCGAATTTATTGTGATCCCCGTAGGCGCCGACGGAAACATCCAGCCCATCCACGCCCCATTCCTCAAGCAATTGCGCCAGCACGCGGGATTCGGAAATATCCCGTCCGCCGACAAAACCCTCATCGGCGGAGAAACGCACGATGACCGGGAAGTCCGGCCCTACGTTGCGCCGCACCTCCTGATAGATTTCTTTTAAAAATCGCACCCGGTTGTCCAGACAGCCGCCGTACTTATCGACGCGCTTATTGACATAGGGAGAGAGAAACTCGGCAATTAAATAGCCGTGGCCCCCATGAATCTCCACGCCGTCAAACCCCGCCTGTTTGACTCTTCTCGCGCAGCTGCCGAAATCTTTCACCAGATTTTCAATATCCTGCACCGACAGTTCGCGCGGCATTTCTCGCAGCCACGGACAGGGAATGGCCGACGGCGCCACGGGTTGCATTCCGCCGTTGACCGCCTCGCAGCTTTGGCGGCCCGCATGATAAATCTGGGCGAAGATCTTGCTTTCGTAGCGATGAACGGTCTCGGTCAGCTTTTGATGGCTGGCGATTTGTCGGTCATTCCATAAGCCGGCGATATATTGATACCCCATCGCATGTTCATTGACCGCGTAATCTTCGGTGATAATTAATCCCCAACCGCCTTTCGCCTTCTCCTCATGATAGGCGATGTATCGATCGGAAGCGGTGCCGTCGGTATTACAGTAATTTGCCACCATTGCCGTTACCACCAGCCGATTGGGAATAACACATTGGTTTATTCTTTTAGGCTCAAATAAAGTTTTATACATAATAAGATATCCTATGTTCTTTAATTGTTATTTCATAATATACCCATACAGTATAGATGGTTGTTGATAATTTATTTTGTGATTTAAATCATGAAAGCTATTTTATATTGTTGCTATTTAATCAGGGATTGTTGGGGAATTGTAGAAGTAAAGGCGAACAATTTTTTTACAATAAATGATATTACGATTAAACCGCAACCTTTTATAATAATGTTAGCAGCGTAATAAATTTAAAAGCAATGCATTCTGTTTTTTATTTTAATGCGGGTGAAGTGTTTATTTTTTTCTTGTTAAAATTATCAATCGGTAAAATAGAGTATTATTTTAATAATCAGGGTAACGGCTGATTTATTATATTCCGTGATTAAAACATGGATAACGTCGTCACGGATTATTTCTGCTGTTGCTATTTTTCGCCTCCTTGTTCTTCGTGTTAGTTGAGCGCGCCATCAATGCGCACCAAAACGGATCGTATCTGCACGATTTTTGCGCTTATATGCCCGCGTCAACGGTGCTTCATTCCCCCCCGAGCGCCGTCCGCAGCCGTTTCCCCACCGGATAAAACCTGGCACGCACCCTGCATTGTTATTTGTATAACAGCGTTTTGATTAGTGACAACAAAATAACATCGGGGCGGGAAATGACGGAGACAACGGCGTTAGTTGCCAGGATTGAAGCCGGCTTTAGCCAGCAGACGCCCAGCGGTAAACGTATCGCTGGCTGGCTGCTGACGCATATTGCCCAGATTCCGTTCGAAACCGCGGACAGCATCGCCAAAGCGACCGGCACTTCGGGCATTACCGTCGGCCGTTACCTGCGCAGGCTGGGCTATCGCAATCTGGAAGATGTCAAAAGCAGCCTGCGTCATCGGCCGGAGGTCCCCTATAAACCCTGGGGCGTGATTGACCGCCTCGACTCATGGCAACAGCAGCCCGCGTTGCCCGAACGCTTTTCCCAGTCGCTCCAGCTTGAACTGGCGGCGATCGCTCAGGTTTATCAACTGGCGCAGAGCGAAACCTTTGCGCGAGTGAGCCGGCAGCTGGCCGAAGCGGAAGCGGTGTTTATTTTGGGCATCCAGTCCACGCGCGGTATCGCCAACGCTTTTTTCAGCCATCTGGAATATCTGCGTCCCCGCGTCAGCTATGTCGATGGGCTATCGGGCACCTGGGTGGAGTCGCTCAACTCCGAGTTTGACCGTCCTTATCTGGTGGTTACCGACACGCGCGCGTATTCCACCGTCGCCCGGCAATATTGCCAGGCCGCCAGCGAGCGCAACCTGCCGCTGGCGCTGGTCACCGATATCTGGTGCCCGTGGGCGCGGGATTATCCGCTGGATCTGCTGCAAGTGCAGACCGATACCGGCCATTTTTGGGATTCGCTGGCGCCGCTCAGCTGCCTGTTCAACCTGCTGCTTTCCGCGGTCGTGGAGCGGCTCGGCGATCGGTTGGCATCCCGTCTGGCGCTAAACCGCCAACTGCAACAGGAATTTGGGCAATTCGAACGTTAAACAGGATTTGTTATATGGATCAAGAGATTGAATTGGTTGATATTGCCGCTGTTTTTCCCCAGGTGCGCATCGACATGAAATATGCCACGGCGGATAACATTACCGGCCAGACCATTTACAGCGAAAATCGCTGCTTGCTGCACCCGGATGCCGCCGAAGCCCTGGGACGCAGCGTGGAAATCGCCGCGCTGGCGGGCGTCACGCTGCTGGTTTATGACGCCTATCGTCCCAGGAAGGCGCAGGAGTATCTGTGGCTGGCCTGCCCGGACCCGCGGTATGTGATGGAGGTCTCGCTGGGCTCCAATCATAGCCGCGGCACCGCGGTGGACGTTGCGCTTTGCGACGAAAACGGCCGACTGCTTGATATGGGCACGGAATTTGATGAGATGCATGAGCGCTCTCATCCTTATCACCCCGGCGTGCCGCCTGCGGCGCAGCGCAATCGCCTGTTGTTGAACGCCATCATGTTTGGCGGCGGCTTTGTCGGCATCGCCAGCGAATGGTGGCACTTTGAACTGCCCGGCTCTACGGCCTACCCGCTGTTAAGCGAGCGTTTTAGCTGCATCGCGCCGCAAAACATCACCATCCCCCATTTACTGTGAAACCAGGAGCACTGCCATGAAGATAACTAGCACAGCAGTTTCGTTGTTTCGACCGGCGCTGATCGCCGCGGCTATCGCCATAAGCATTACGCCCGCACTGGCGGCGGTGCCGAAAGATATGTTGGTGATCGGCAAGGCCGCCGATCCGCAGACGCTCGATCCGGCGGTCACCATTGATAATAATGACTGGACGGTCACTTACCCCGCCTATCAGCGCCTGGTGCAGTATAAAACGGAAAACGGCAAAGGCTCCACGGAGGTGGAAGGGGATTTGGCCGCCGGCTGGCAGGCTTCCGCCGATGGTAAAGTCTGGACCTTTCAACTGAAAAACGATGCCAAATTTTCCGATGGCGCGCCGGTCACCGCCGAGGCGGTCAAGTTTTCGTTCGAGCGTTTGCTGAGGATTGGGCAAGGGCCGTCGGAAGCCTATCCGAAGGATTTAAACGTCGAGGTGGTCGACCCCTATACCGTGCGTTTCACGCTTAGTACGCCGTTTGCCCCCTTCCTCTATACGCTGGCCAATGCGGGCGCGGCGATCGTCAACCCGGCGGTGATAAAAGATCACGGCGCCGATGACGCCAAAGGCTGGCTGGCGGAGAACACCGCGGGTTCCGGTCCTTATATGCTACAGCGCTGGCAGAAAGGACAGCAGTTGGTGCTGGTTCCCAATCCGCACTATAACGGCGCCAAACCCGCCTTTAAACGCGTGTCGGTGAAGATCGTCGGCGAGAGCGCGTCCCGTCGTCTACAGCTTTCCCGCGGCGACATCGATATTGCGGAGTCGCTGCCGGTCGATCAGCTGGCGGCGCTGAAAAAAGAGGGAAAAGTGGCGACCAATGAATATCCGTCGCTGCGCGTCACCTATCTCTATCTCAATAACGGCAAGGCGCCGCTAAATCAGGCGGATCTGCGGCGCGCCATCTCCTGGTCGACCGATTATCCGGGCATGGTAAACGGCCTGCTCGGCGGCAACGCCAAGCAGATGCGCGGCCCGATCCCGGAAGGGCTGTGGGGCTACGATGCGCACGCCATGCAGTACGGCTTCGATGCGCAAAAGGCGCAAGCCGCCTACGACAAGGTGGCCGATAAGCCATCCAGCCTGACGTTTCTCTATTCCGACAACGATGCCAACTGGGAGCCTATCGCCATCTCCACCCAGGCCAGCCTCAAAAATCTGGGCATCAACGTCAGGCTGGAGAAACTGGCTAACGCCACCATGCGCGATCGCGTCGGCAAAGGGGATTACGACATCGCCATCGGCAACTGGAGCCCCGACTTTGCCGATCCCTATATGTTTATGAACTACTGGTTCGAGTCGGATAAGAAAGGCCTGCCGGGAAACCGCGCTTTCTATGACAACAAAACCGTCGACGACCTGCTGAAGAAAGCCGTGGCGACGTCGGATCAGGCCGAGCGCAGCAAAAATTATCAGGCCGCGCAGAAGATCGTTATCGATGAGGCCGCCTATGTCTACCTGTTCCAGAAAAACTATCAGGTCGCCATCAACAAGGAAGTAAAAGGCTTTGTTTTCAATCCGATGCTGGAGCAGGTGTTTAACGTGGCGACCATGAGTAAATAAAAAAATAAGCCATACCTTTATTAAGGGCCGCCGCTGGCCCTGTTTATTCCTTGACCGGGGGCTTTAACATGACCTTGTGGAGTATTTTACGGCAGCGCTGTTGGGGACTGATGCTCGTGGTGGCGGGGGTTTGCGTCATCACCTTTATCATTTCCCACCTGATCCCCGGCGATCCGGCGCGCTTGCTGGCCGGGGATCGCGCCAGCGACGACATTGTTCAGCGTATTCGCCAACAGTTGGGGCTGGATCAACCGCTGTATGTCCAGTTTTCTCGCTACGTCGGCGAGTTGCTGTACGGCAATCTGGGAACGTCCATTCGCACCGGGCGCCCGGTGCTGGAGGATTTGCGCACGTTTTTTCCCGCCACGCTGGAGCTGGCCTTTTGCGCCCTGCTGCTGGCGCTGATGCTGGGCGTACCGCTCGGCGTGCTGTCGGCGGTATATCGCGATCGCTGGCTCGATCATCTGGTGCGTTTACTGGCGATCACCGGTATCTCCACCCCCGCGTTCTGGCTGGGGTTGGGGGTGATTGTGCTGTTTTACGGCTACCTTAATGTGCTGCCCGGCGGCGGCCGTCTCGATGACTGGATCGATCCGCCGCTGCGGGTAACCGGGTTTTATACCATCGACTCGCTGCTGGAAGGCAACGGGGAGGCGTTCTGGAACAGCCTGCAACATCTGATTTTGCCCGCGCTGACGCTGGCCTTTGTGCATCTGGGCATTGTGGCGCGTCAAATCCGCTCCGCCATGCTTGAGCAGCTCAGCGAAGATTATATTCGCACCGCGCGCGCCAGCGGTTTACCGGCCTGGCGCGTCATCCTCTGCTATGCGTTGCCTAATGCGCTGATCCCGTCGGTTACCGTTCTGGGGCTGGCCTTGGGCGATCTGCTGTACGGCGCGGTGCTGACGGAAACCGTATTTTCCTGGCCCGGCATGGGCGCTTATGTGGTCTCGTCGATTCAGGCGCTGGATTTCCCGGCGGTGATGGGCTTCGCGGTGGTGGTTTCACTGGCGTACGTGGTGGTCAATCTGGTGGTGGATCTGCTCTATTTATGGATCGATCCCCGCATTGGGCGCGGAGGGGCGGAATGATGACGTTAAGCAATGAGGCGGCGCCGCCGCGCAAAAGCGCGCGGCGACAACGCTGGGGCAAGCGCTTCTGGATGCTGAAAAGCAGCCCGCTGACGCTGGCGGGCGGCGTCATTATGCTGATCGTGCTGCTGTTGATGATCTTTTCGCCCTGGTTAACGCCGCAGGATCCCAACGCCATCGATCTGGCGGCCCGTTTGCAGCCGCCCTCGGCGCAACACTGGTTCGGCACGGACGAAGTGGGGCGCGATCTGTTTAGCCGCGTGCTGATCGGCAGCCAGCAGTCGGTGGCCGCCGGTTTGGCGGTGGTGCTGTTCTCCGGCATTATCGGCTCGCTGCTGGGCTGTTTTTCCGGCGTCGTCGGCGGCTGGGTCGACGCGTTGATTATGCGCATTATGGACATCATGCTGTCGATCCCCTCGCTGGTTTTGACCATGGCGCTGGCGGCCGCGCTGGGGCCGAGTCTGTTTAATGCCATGCTGGCCATCGCCGTCGTGCGCGTTCCCTTTTACGTCCGTCTGGCGCGCGGGCAGACGCTGGTGGTGCGTCAGTTGGCCTACGTCCAGGCGGCAAGAATTTTTGGCGCCACGCGCTGGCATCTGATTAGCTGGCACGTGCTGCGCAATGCGCTGCCGCCGCTGATTGTGCAGGCGTCGCTGGATATCGGCACCGCCATCCTGATGGCCGCCACGCTGGGGTTTATCGGCCTCGGCGCGCAGCAGCCGACGGCGGAGTGGGGGGCGATGGTAGCCAACGGCCGTAACTATGTGCTCGACCAATGGTGGTATTGCACCTTCCCCGGCATGGCGATTTTACTTACCGCCGTCGGATTCAACCTGTTCGGCGACGGCCTGCGCGACCTGCTCGATCCGAAAAGCTGAGGACGCAACTGATGCACGACGACGTTCTGAATATCGATAATTTACAGCTGAGCTTCCTGGTGTATAACGGCGAAGTCAGCGCGCTCAATCAGGTCTCGCTGCAGGTGAAGCGCGGCGAGATTGTCGGCGTGGTCGGCGAGTCCGGTTCGGGCAAGTCGGTTACCGCCATGCTGGCCATGCGCCTGCTGACCCCCGGCAGCTATCGCGTTAACGGCGGCAGCCTTAGCGTTCTCGGTGTGGATGTGCTGAATGCCAGCGAGAAACAGATGCGGCAACTGCGCGGGGCGAAAGTGGCGATGATTTTTCAGGAGCCGATGACGGCGCTCAACCCCACGCGGCGTATCGGCCGGCAGATGACCGATGTGATCCGCCAGCATCAGCCCCTCTCCCGCCAGGCGGCGATTCAGAAAGCCATCGGGCTGCTGAAGGAAATGCAGATTTCCGACGCCGCCCGGGTGATGGAGCGCTATCCCTTCGAACTGTCGGGCGGCATGCGCCAGCGGGTGGTCATCGCGCTGGCTTTCTCCTGCGATCCGCAGCTGATTATCGCCGATGAGCCGACGACGGCGCTGGATGTGACCGTGCAGCGGCAGGTGTTGCGCCTGCTGCAGCGCAAAGCGCGCGCCAGCGGGACCTCGGTGCTGTTTATCAGCCACGATATGGCGGTGGTGTCCCAGCTTTGCGATCGTCTGTATGTGATGTACGCCGGCGCGGTGATTGAGAGCGGCGCGACGCGGGACGTGATCGCCCGTCCCGTCCATCCTTATTCCATCGGTTTGTTGCGCTGCGCGCCGGAAGAAGCGCAACCCCGCGCGCCGCTGCCCGCTATTCCGGGCACCGTACCCAACCTGGCGTCGCTGCCGGTGGGCTGCGCTTTCCGCGAACGTTGCTTCGCCGCCGATGCGCGCTGCCGGCAACGGCCGGCGTTAATATCCTGCGGCGCCGGCGAACAACGCGCCGCCTGCTGGCATCCGCAAGGGGAGGAGGAGCATGTCTGATATCTTGCTTGAACTACAGGATGTGCACGTCAATTTCCCCGCGCGGAAAAACTGGCGTGGCAAGGTCACCGAACGGGTCCATGCGTTAAACGGCCTGGATTTGCAAATTGTCCGCGGGGAAACCCTGGGGATTGTGGGCGAGTCCGGCTGCGGTAAAAGCACCCTGGCCCAGCTATTGATAGGCATGCTGCAACCCGCCGCGGGAAAGTGCTTTCGCGCCCGCAGCCCGAACTCCTGGCTTGGCAGCGGTATGCAAATGGTGTTTCAGGATCCGCTCTCATCGCTGGACCCGCGTTTACCGGTGTGGCGTATTATCACCGAGCCGGTCTGGTTGCAGCGGCACAACGGTGAACGTGAGCGCCGCGATCTGGCGGTGGAGCTGGCGGAGCTGGTCGGTATTCGCCCGGAATATCTGGACCGGCTGCCCCACGCCTTTTCCGGCGGCCAGCGCCAGCGTATCTCGATTGCCCGCGCGCTATCTTCCCAGCCCGATATCATCGTGCTTGATGAGCCGACATCGGCGCTGGATATTTCCGTGCAGGCGCAAATTCTCAATTTGCTGGTAGAACTGCAACGGCAGCGCGAACTGACCTACGTGCTGATTTCACACAATGTGTCGGTGGTGCGCCATATGAGCGACCGCGTCGCGGTGATGTATCTCGGGCAAATCGTCGAGCTGGGCGACGCGCAGCAGGTGCTGACCGCGCCGCGACATCCTTATACCCGGCTGCTGCTGGATTCGGTGCCGCGCGTGGATCGCTCGCTGGACGGGGAGATTGAGGATCGTAAAGGCGAGCTGCCGGGCAACCGCGTGTTGCCGCAGGGCTGTTTTTTCCGCGAGCGCTGTCCGCTGGCCGCTGAAGGCTGCGAGCGGCGGCAGCCGATGTCATCAACGGAACAAAACGTGGCCGTTCGCTGCTGGCGCGCCGCCTGACGGGCCGCCGACCCGGAAAATCACGCCGCCATGCAAGGTTCCCGTTGACGCGGGGACCTTGAGCTATCAGCGCGTTATCCGGGGGGCTTATTCCGGCTGCCAAATCCACGCCGTCATAATATTTCGTCGCTTTTCGCGCTAAATACCAACTTAAGTTCCATTTTCTGGCTTGTGCGGGAGATATCTCCTATGCTGAGGCCGTTTTCCCGCCGCCGGGGTGCCGGCGCTGGCAGGGGTTAGGATTAAGATGAAATCCTGGGCATAGCCGAAGAAAACAGCATGGAGGCCAAGGTCAGCTGCCTTATACTACCGGGGTTTTATCAGGCGTGCTTGCAGGGGAATAGTTAAGCATTTTAGGCCCATAATTAAGCCGGTTTGATTTTTTTCAAGCTGACTACGGCGGCAATACGGGATTGACGGAGAAGGTGCTTGCGGCTCAGACGTTCGTTAACTATTAAGCAGATGACAGCCGTGTCCGTTGTGGCGCTGGTTACCATCAGTCTGTTTATAGTGATACAGCTTTTTCACTTCGTGAATCAACGGCGTGATGATTATGCCAGGCAGCTGGAGGTCATCGCTTACTCGGTACGCCAGCCGTTGACGGAAGCGGTGCTGCAGGGTGAAGTGCAGCGGGCTGAAGATATTCTGAACAATTTGTTGCCCGTCGGCTTTTTAAGCCGGGCGGATGTGCTGCTGCCTGACGACTTCCAGACGCTGCACGCCAATTTCCCGACGGAACGTCCGGTGCCGCAGTGGATCGCGCGTTTTTTTAAACTGCCGATACGTATCTCGGTGCCGCTGTATTCCCCGCCGCAGACGCAATATTCGACGCCGTTGGCGCATCTGGTGCTGCAGGCCGACTCTTATCGCATGTTCCAGTTTATCGTCAGTACGTTTTCGATCATGCTGGCAACCTACCTGCTGTTGGCGCTGATTTTGTCCGTCGCCATTACCTGGTGTATGAATCGGCTGATGGTGTATCCATTGCGGGCGATTATTACCGAATTAAAGAATCTGCCGGCGCAGCGGATCGCCCACCATCAGCTGACGCTGCCGGCATGGCATCAGGATGACGAGATCGGCGCGCTGGTGCGTTGCTATAACCGCAATCAGCAATTGCTGGAACAGTCGCTTTTTGCCGCCCAGTATGAGCTTGCCGATAAAGCGGCCTTTGTTCTCCATCTGGAGCAGTGGCTGGCGGAAAACGCGCCGTTCAGCCTTATGGTTATCGGCCTTGAACCGTTACCGGCCGATAGCGAAGGCAGCGGCGTTGAGGTCTACCATACTTTGATTAATCAGCTAAAAGCGGCGGTTAATCAGCAGCAGGAAGGAAAGCGTATTTTATTGGCCCGTCTGGACCGGGATGAGTTCGCGGTGCTGGGAAGGCCGCTGGCGAGCGCGGAACAGGCGCAAGCCTGGGCGCGGAACGTCACGCTGCAAATCAATGCGCCGTTTATGCCGACCAGCGGCCAATCATCCCCCTATTTCGCCGGCGTTGGTCTTCTCCACGTCGACCCATCGTCCGGCAAAGAGGCCAGGAGCGCGGCGCTGCTGCTTGCGCAGGGGCGTCTGGCCATGCAGCTGGCCCGCCATGAAGGGACCCACGGCATTCACGTTTTTCAGCAATAACCCCGCATCAATAGCCTGATCATCATTTTTACCTTCCCGCCATGAGCTGGTTTAAACCCGCGTTGCGGTCGAGCTGCGCGGTTTTTTTTCGCGGCAACAGCGGGATAATTCCGTATCATGTTACAAATAAATTGCACCATTGTTTAATGATTACTGATACTGAAGCGATTCCGCTCTTATTTTTAACCTGCCGTTCACAAACTAAAGTTATAAAACATATCCAGACTATTACTGCGGTGTTATTTTCCGGCGCAACCACAGGTGGTGTTTATTATACTTACTTTATCGTCCACCTGTGTTTCCCCACCATAGGACGTGCGTATGAAAACATCTATTTTTAAAAGTCTTTATTTTCAGGTGCTTACTGCTATTACGGTAGGGATACTGTTGGGCCATTTCTATCCGGAAATCGGCGAGCAGATGAAGCCTTTGGGCGATGGATTTGTAAAATTAATTAAAATGATCATTGCCCCGGTCATTTTTTGTACCGTGGTGACCGGTATTGCCGGCATGGAAAGTATGAAGTCAGTGGGCAAAACCGGCGCGGCCGCCCTGCTGTATTTTGAAGTGGTCAGTACGATTGCCTTGATCATCGGCCTGATCGTGGTCAACGTGGTAAAACCAGGCGCCGGCATGAATATCGATCCCGCCTCTCTGGATGCCTCCGCCGTCGCCGTTTATACCCAGCAGGCATCGCAGCAGGGGCTGATCCCGTTCCTGCTGGATGTGATCCCTTCAAGCGCGGTAGGCGCTTTCGCCAGCGGCAATATTCTCCAGGTGCTGCTGTTTGCGGTGATGTTTGGTTTTGCGCTGCATCGGCTGGGCGAAAAAGGCAAAATGATCTTTGACGTGATCGAAAGTTTCTCCAGGGTGATTTTCGGCATCATCAATATGATCATGCGCCTGGCTCCTTTAGGCGCGTTCGGCGCCATGGCGTTCACCATCGGTAAATATGGGCTGGGGACATTGGTGCAGTTGGGCCAGCTGATCGCCTGCTTCTATATAACCTGCCTGCTGTTCGTGTTCCTGGTGCTGGGCAGTATCGCCAAAGCCACCGGCTTCAGCATCCTCAAGTTCATCCGCTATATCAAAGAAGAGCTGTTGATCGTGCTGGGGACCTCCTCTTCCGAATCGGTGCTGCCGCGCATGCTGGAGAAGATGGAGAAGGTCGGGTGTAAGAAGTCGGTGGTCGGTCTGGTGATCCCGACGGGTTACTCGTTCAATCTTGACGGTACGTCCATCTACCTGACCATGGCGGCGGTGTTTATTGCGCAGGCGACCAACAGCCATATGGACGTCTGGCATCAGATTACCCTGCTGGTGGTTTTGCTGCTCTCGTCCAAGGGGGCGGCGGGCGTTACCGGCAGCGGATTTATCGTGCTGGCCGCCACGCTCTCGGCGGTAGGCCATCTGCCGGTGGCGGGTCTGGCGTTGATTCTGGGCATTGACCGCTTTATGTCGGAAGCCCGCGCGCTGACCAACCTGATTGGCAATGGCGTGGCCACCATCGTCGTCGCGAAGTATTGCCATGAGCTGGATTCGAAGCAGATGGACGCGGTACTTTCCGGCAAGGATGATGATAAAGGCGGTAAAACCACGGAGCCGACTACGCTGTCATAATCCTCGCCTGATGCTTTTATGGTGAATCTTTCCCCATCGCACGCTGGTGCGGTGGGGAAGGTTTGCCGAATGTGACGCCGTCCATTTCCGCATGATTTATTCCCCTTTCTCCCGCAGCGGAAAACGTCTGCGCACCACCACAAAGAACAGCGGTATAAAAAAGACGGCCAGAATCGTCGCGGACAGCATGCCGCCGATAACGCCGGTGCCTACCGCATGCTGGCCGGCGGAGCCCGCGCCGTTGCTGGTGGCCATCGGCAGCACGCCGAAAATAAACGCCAGCGAGGTCATCAGTATCGGCCGCAGGCGCTGGCGCGACGCTTCCAGCGTCGCCTCGACCAGATCGCGCCCGCGCTGGTTCATCTCATTGGCGAACTCGACGATCAGGATGGCGTTCTTCGCCGCCAGGCCGATAACCGTCAACAGCCCCACCTGAAAATAGACGTCGTTCTCCAATCCCCGGCCCAGGGTGGCGAGCAGCGCGCCCAGCACGCCGAGCGGCACCACCAGCATCACGGAAAAAGGCACGGTCCAGCTTTCATACAGCGCCGCCAGACACAGGAACACCACCAGCAGCGAAATGGCGTACAGCGCCGGCGCCTGCTCGCCCGTCAGCCTTTCCTGATAGGACATGCCCGACCACTCCAGGCCGACGCCTGGCGGTAATTTTTCCACCAGCGCTTCCATGATATCCATGGCGGTTCCGGTGCTGACGCCCGGCGCGGCCTCGCCGACGATTTCCAGCGAGGAGTAGCCGTTATAACGCTCCAGGCGCGGCGAATCGCTCTCCCATGAGGTTTGCGCGAAGGCGCTGAAAGGCACCATCCCGCCGTCGCCGTTGCGTACATACCATTTGTCGATATCGTCCGGCTGCATGCGATATTTGGCGGCGGCCTGAACATAGACCTTTTTCACCCGTCCGCGATCGATGAAATCATTGACGTAGGTGGAGCCCCAGCCGGTTTGCAGCACGTTGTTGATACTGTCGACCGACACGCCCAGCGCCTGAGCCTTGCGCTGGTCGGTATCGATTTTCAGCTGCGCGTTATCATCCAGGCCGTTATGCCGCACCCGGGTCAGGCGCGGGTCATCGTCGGCCATGGCCAACAGCCGGTCGCGCGCCTGCATCAGCGCGTCGTGGCCCAACCCGGCGTGATCCTGCAATTGCATGGTAAAGCCGGCCGCGTTGCCCAGGCCGGTTATCACCGGCGGGCTGTTGGCGATAACCCGGGCCTCTTTGATGTCGCGGAAAGCCCGGGTGGCGCGCTCGATAATGGCAAAGGAGGAGTCTTGCGATCTGGTGCGCTCGTCCCAGTCTTTCAGGCGCACAAACAGGCGGGCGACGTTCTGTCCGTTGCCGCCGGGTCCGGCGCCGACGGTGGCGAATACCGATATGACATTCTCTTTTTCTTCGCTGAGGTAATACTGCTCGATCTGTTGCACCACTTTTAATGTCTGCTGCTGCGTCGAACCGGGCGGCAACTGCACCTGCGTCATAAAGACGCCGCGGTCTTCCTGCGGCAGAAATGACGTCGGCAGCCGGATAAACAGCACCGCCATAATGCCGATGATGCCAAGATAAAGCAGCATCCAGCGGCCGCTTCGGCGCAGGATTTTCGCCACGCCCCGTTCATAGCGCAGCGTACCGCGGTTGAAAACGCGGTTAAACCAGCCGAAAAAGCCTTTGCGGCCGTGATGCTGGCCTTTGGCCAGGGGCTTGAGCAGGGTGGCGCACAGCGCCGGGGTGAGGATCATCGCCACCAGCACCGACAGGATCATCGATGAAACGATGGTAATGGAAAACTGACGGTAGATCGCCCCGGTCGTCCCGCCGAAGAAGGCCATCGGGACAAAAACCGCCGACAGCACCAGCGCGATCCCCACCAGCGCGCCCTGAACCTGCCCCATCGACTTGCGCGTCGCTTCGCGCGGAGACAGCCCTTCTTCACTCATAACGCGCTCGACGTTTTCCACCACTACAATGGCGTCGTCCACCAGCAGGCCGATGGCCAGCACCATCGCGAACATGGTCAGGGTATTGAGGCTGAATCCGCAGGCGTAAAGCACCGCAAAGGTGCCCAGCAGCACCACCGGCACGGCGATGGTGGGGATCAGGGTGGCGCGGAAATTCTGTAAAAACAGATACATCACCAGGAAAACCAGCAATACCGCTTCAAACAGGGTTTTCACCACGTCAATGATGGAAGCCTTGACGAAAGGCGAGGTTTCAAAGGCGATTTTGGCTTCCAGGCCGCGGGGAAAGTAGGGCGACAGCTCCGCGATACGGGCGCGCACCAGTTTATCCGTCTCCAGTTCGTTGGCGCCGGCGGCCAGCTTTATCCCCAGGCCGGACGCCGCCTGGCCGTTATAGCGGCTGAGGATGTCATACCTTTCCGCGCCAAGTTCGACGTCGGCGACGTCGCCCAGCGTCACCGCGGAACCGTCGCGGTTGACGCGCAGGGTTATATCGCGAAACTGCTGCGGGGTTTGCAGCAGTGACTGGGCATTGATGGCGGCGTTCAATGTCTGGTTATCCACCGACGGCGTGCCGCCCACCTGACCGACGGAAATCTGGCTATTCTGCGACTCGATGGCCGACACCACATCTTCGGTGGTAAGCGAGTAATCGGCCAGCTTCAAAGGGTCGAGCCAGATGCGCATCGCATACTGCGAGCCATAGGCGTCCACTTCGCCGACGCCGTTGATGCGGCTGAGCGGCTCCTGAATATTGCTGGCGACATAGTCCGAAATATCCTGCCTTTCCATGCTGCCGTCGGTGGAAACAAAGGCGATCATCAGAATATTGCTTTCGCCGGTTTTGCTGACCGTCACCCCCTGTTGCTGCACCGCCTGCGGCAGTTTTCGCTGGGCGGATTGCAGCTGGTTCTGCACCTGCTGGCGGGCTTCGTTCGGATTGGTTCCCGCTTCAAAGGTGAGCGTTATCCTTGCCTGTCCGGTATTACTGCTGTCGGAAGTCATATACATCAAATTATCCAGCCCGGTCATGCTCTGCTCGATAATCTGCGTCACGGTGTTCTCAATGGTCTGGGCGGAAGCGCCGGGATAGTTGGCGCTAATCCGCACGCTGGGCGGCGCCAGGTCGGGGTATTGCTCGACGGGCAGTGAAACGATCGCCAGCGTACCGCACAGACTGAGCAGGATTGCCAGCACCCAGGCAAAGATGGGGCGATCGATAAAAAAATTCGCCATCGAAATGCAACTCCTCGGCAGTGTTGTACAGGCGGTGAACGGGCAAAAACCATCACTGCCGCAAAGCGCGTCAGTTGTAAATCACTTTATCCGCTAACGATCGGAGAATCGTGGAAAAATTAAGGAGAAAGTGTAAATTATCGTCGTAAAATGTCGGTCTGTGTATGCCGGCCGGTATTTATCGGCCGCATTGGGCATGGCGCCGACCCAGGCAGGGCCGCCTGCACGCTTTTACCCGCTAAGACACTCGCATCATCGGCCTGACGCCCATCCGTCTAAGCTCAATGTTTCTCCGCTCTGAATATTATTTCGCCCCGTGCGGTGACATAGATAAAAGCGCGTGGTCCAAGGGAATGGTACACTTCGCCTCTTTCATTTTCCGTTATGCATCCACGAGAGTGTTTGGTGGCAAGCGCAAGGCCACTATGATGATCAACCTCAATCACGTTATGTTTTGCATAGTTATTTAAGTAGGGGTTCACATGCAGGGCACCAAAATAGGTCTTTTAGTTGGTGGAGTTTTGCTTGCCGTTATCGGCGGCAACGTGCAGGCTGAAACACTACAACCCGATCCTGCCTGGCTGCAGGGTAAACTCGATAATGGTTTTACCTGGCAGTTACTGACTACGCCGCAGCGTCCCGGCGACAGGGTCGAGTTACGTCTGTTGGTAAATACCGGCTCGCTGGTGGAAAACGCTCAGCAAATCGGGTTTGCGCATTTTCTTCCCCGCTTGGCGTTAACGCCCGGCGATAATTTTTCAGCCGTGCAGTTGCCCTCCATATGGCAACAGCAAGACACGGCGACGCGTTCTCTGCCGCCGGCCGTCACCTCATATGATTTCACGTTTTACAACCTGAGCCTGCCGAATAACCGGCCGGAACTGCTGAAAGAAGCCTTAAACTGGCTGTCGGAAACCGCCGGACAGCTGGCTATCAGCGATCAGCATATCCATGCGGCATTAAACCTGCCCGATCCGGTGGCGCAATTTCCGGTTAATCCGCAGGATCCCGCCTGGCGTTATCGATTGAAGGGGTCCGCGCTATTGGCTCACGATCCCGGACAGGCGGTAAAAACGCCGCTAAGCCGTGAGCAGCTGGAGCAATTTTATAAAACCTGGTATACGCCGGACGCCATGACGCTGTATATCGTCGGCCATGTCGATCAGCGCGGCATTGTCGATCAAATCGGTAAATCTTTCTCATCTCTGCAGGGTAAACGCGAAACCCCCGCGCCGGTGCCGACGCTAAGCCCGTTGCCGCCTCAGGCTATCAGCCTGATAAATAACAACGTTCAGCAGGATACCCTGTCATTGGTCTGGGATACGCCGTGGCACCCGATTCGCGACTCCGAGGCGTTGGCCCGTTACTGGCGCAGCGATCTGGCGCGGGAAGCCCTGTTCTGGCATGTGCAGCAGGCGTTGCAAAAAAGCCCGCAGAAAGACAATAACCTGCGTTTCGACTGTAACGTGCTTTATATCCGCGCGCAGTGCGCCATTCATATGGACGTTCCCGGCAGCGACAGCGTGATGCCGGGCACGACCTTTATGGCTCAGACATTGGCGACGCTGCGGGATAACGGGCTGACGCAGCAGGAGTTTGACGCCCTGATAACGCGTAAAACCGACGAACTGGGCAAACTGTTCGCCACCTATGCCCGCACCGGCACCGATGTGCTGATGGATCAGCGTTTGCGCTCGCAGCGCAATGGCGTGGTGGATATTGCGCCGGAGCAGTATCAGAAACTACGGCAGGCTTATCTCTCTTCGTTGACGCTGGATACGCTGAATCAGGCGTTGCGCCAGCAGCTTTCACAGGAAGCCACGCTGATGCTGATACAGCAGCCGGGGGAACCGGAAGTGAATATGAAGGAGCTGCAGACGGCCTATAGCCGGATCATGACGCCGGATGCCGCCGCCGCGCCGGCCGCGGCGGAAGAGGAGCCCAAACCGCAGGAGGAAGCGTCGGCGCCCGCCGCGCAATAATCTCGGAGGACAGGCCGCGTAAACGGCCTCAGACCATTGACAAAACCTNGTACGGTAGGCCCGGGTATCTCCGGCTTACAGGCGACTTTGTCAGCAACCTCAGCCCGGCATCGCTTCCGGCGGGATAATCGCCCCGCGATGCTGGATAACCGTGCTGGCGGTCAGGTGGCCGCGCAGCGCGGCTTCCCGCGCGTCGCCGCCGTTCAGACGCACCGCCAGATACCCGGCGCTGAAAGAGTCGCCCGCGGCGGTGGTATCGACCACTTTCTCTTGCGGCAGCTTCACGGCGGGAACGTCGATCAATTCCTCTCCCCGCTGTGAAACGAGGCAGGCGTCGGCGCCGCGCTTGATCACGATTTCCGCTACGCCTAAACCGTGTGTGCGTTCAAGCACGGCGCCGACGGGCTGGGTTCCCCACAGCATATCTTCATCATCCAGCGTCAGGAAGGCGATATCAGTGCAGGACAACTGGTCGGTATAGGCTTGCTGCGCCTCTTCCCGGCTTTGCCACAGGCGTGGACGATAGTTGTTGTCGAAAATAACCTTACCGCCGTTGGCGCGGCAGGCGCGCAATAAGGCTAAAAGGCGCTGGCGGCTTGCGCTATTGAGGATCGCCAGGCTGATGCCGCTCAGATAGAGATACTCAAACCGCGCCAGACGCCGGCAGATTTTTTCGGCGTCGGCGCTGTCCAGCCAGTAACGGGCGGCGGCATCGTTGCGCCAGTAGTAGAACCTGCGCTCGCCGCCGCCGTCGGTTTCGATAAAATATAAACCGGGCAGTTTATTTTCCAGCCGCTGGGTAAGATCGGTTTTTACCCCCTCTTTTTGCCACGCGGCAATCATCTCTTCACTGAAGCTATCGGTGCCGAGCGCGGTAACGTAGTGCACGCCCAATGCCTCGGGCCTGACCTGGCGCGCAATATACACGGCGGTATTCAGCGTATCGCCGCCAAAGCCGCGGTTAAGATCCGTACCTTTTTGCGACAGTTCGATCATGCATTCGCCGATTACGGCAATGTTATTGGTTGTCATCACTGCTGGCCTGTTTGAAAAAAGAAGACGTCGGTAACATGCGGAAGTTACCCTCAGTCTCAACATAACGAGACGCTGAGTCAATAGTCTTGAAATGCTGTTTTATTTTTTTCATGACAGGGATCGGAAAACCGACGCTTTCCGATCCCTTTTGCCAATCGATGAAATCTGCCGGACGCCTATCGCCGGCGCGCTATTTCGGCGCCTTGTCCTGCCGTTGATTACGGTCCGTCGAGGTATCGCCTTTATAATTGGCGGTGGCAATCCAGGCGGCGCAGAATAGCGTCAGCCGGGCGAACAGATAGAAAAATGCCATCAGACCGATAACGGAACCGAAAGCGGCTCCGGAAGGGGAGCTCGCCAGTTTAGGCAGCGCGACGGTCATGGCGAATTTAATGGCTTCGAAACCGATGGCGGCGATCAAGGTGCCGCGGAACAGCGCCTTACGTTTGGGCTTATGCCGCGGCAGCACAAAGAAGATCCATAAAAACAAAAGGTAGTTGGCGAAAATGGAGATCGACAGGGCGATCAGGGTCAGCGCGGGGCGCAGCCATTCAATGCCCCCCAATCCCAGCGCATTGACGATAATATCCTGCGCCGTGCCGGCGACGGATGTCAGGAACAGCGTCACGACCAGCGCCACCATCAGCCCGGTGAGAGACAGAAAGTCCCGCGTATATTGAAAATAAATCTTCTCCTCATCCTGCGGGTTGCGCTCCCAGACGTCGCGCGACTGCGCGCGGATGGCCTCGCGTAAATTCCCCATCCAACTGATGCCGGAATAAAGGGCGATAAGCAACCCGGTGATCCCGACGGTGGTACGTTGCTGAATGGCGGTATTCACCGTATTTTTCAGCGTATTCGCCAGATTGGGATCGCTGATGCTGTTGACGATGCGGTTAATCAACTCGGTCAGCAGGTCCGGGTTGGAGGCCAGCACAAAACCCACCGCGGCAAAGGAGACCATGAGTATCGGTATCAGCGACAGAAAGGAAAAATAGGTGATCGCCGCGCCAAACTGATTGCCCATCCGGTCGTTAAAGCGTTCGCCCGCACGGATCACGTGCGCCACGCTGGGAATGGCCTGAAAACGTTGCACCCACCGTTTGGTCCGGGTCACAAGGGTGCGTGGCGGTGCCGGTTTATCTTCTGTCTGGGCCGGATGAGAATGATGTTCCGGGTCTGCCGGTACTGGCATTGATCTTCTCCTGCGGTCAGGGTTTCTGTGAGATTGATTATAACCAACAATATGAGAATGTTACGGCAATCGCCGAATTACCTCGGCTTTGCTGGGTCAATCACCGCAGTGAGAGTGGACTCACGTTTAAATCCCTGTGTTTTGTGTTGAAATATCGGCAGGTGCTGAGCCGTTCAATAATTCACCTGCCGGCGCGTATTTCATCACCCGCCTATGAAATATTCCAATGCCAACAATGATGAAACGCAGTGGTTTTATCCAGGTCATCCGACGAATTATCCAGCGTATTTTTTTATCGTGATTTACCGTTTTTGAACATGGAGATAATTCAATGAGCAAAAAACCAATATCCGATCCGCAGAGCCGCCGTCATTTTCTGAAATCGACCGGCGCCGTCATCGGCGCGCTGGGGGGCATGGCGTTATCCCGACCGGCGCAGGCGGTGCCCGGCCCGGTGCCGATACCGCAGAAGTGGGACACCACGGTGGACGTGCTGATTGTCGGCACCGGGTTCGCCGGGCTGGCCGCCGCGATTGAAGCGCGTAACGCCAAGGCAGGCGTACTGATTATTGACAAAATGCCGCTGCTGGGGGGCAATTCCGTGCTTAACGGCGGGGATCTGGCCGCCGCGGGCTCCAAAATGCAGAAGGAAGCGGGCATCCAGGATTCGCCGGAGCTGATGTATCAGGACATGATGAAAGCGGGCAGCTGGCTCAACTATCCGGAACTGGCCAAAACCGTGGCTGAACATTCGGTGGAAGCCCTCGAATGGGCGCAGAGTATCGGCGCGGAGTTTAACGTCGTCAACTACCACGGCGGCCATTCCGTGAAGCGCGCGCACCAGCTGGCGCAGCGTTCCGGCTCGGGCCTGATTATGAAACAGCAGCAGAAGGCCAGGGAGCTGGGCGCGGTGATTGAACAGCGCACCAAACTGCTGCGCCTGATCGTCGATCCGGACGGCAGGGTAATCGGGGCCGAGGTCAGACGGCGCTACAAATTTCCGGACGAGGACTCCGGCGATATCGCCTATATCCGCGCCGTCAAGGGCGTGGTGCTGGCATCCGGCGGATTTTCTCAAGGGGTGGCGTTACGCCAGATGTATGATCCCAGACTGACCGAGGAGTTCACCTCCACCAATCATCCGGGGGCCACCGGCGAAGCGATTATGGCGGCCTGCATGGTGGGCGCGCTGGATACGCAGATGGACTGGATCCAACTGGGGCCCTGGACCAGCCCCGACGAACAGGGGTTCGGCTATGTCCCGCAGTTTGTGGAGCGTATCGTCGGCTACGGGCTGATGGTTGATCCCGCCAGCGGAAAACGCTTCTTCAAAGAGACGGGCAACCGTAAGGAACGCGCCGATGCGATTATCCTGCTGGGTCATCCGGCGGTGATTATCGCCGATAAAACCAATACCATGAACATGGTCGATCCGGGGCAGCGGGAGGGCGCGTTGAAAAACGGATCGTTAAAAATGTTCAACACCCTGGAAGAGCTGGCGCAGGCCTATCAGATGCCGGTAGCGGCATTTACCGAACAGGTGAAACGCTGGAATTCGTTTATCGAGCAGCGTAATGAAGAGGATCCGGACCTTGGCTGTATGATCTTCAAGGATGCCGCGCCTAACGTCACGCCGCCGTTTTACGCCGCGCGCCTGTGGCCGCGGGTGCACCACACCATGGGCGGGCTGGCGATCAACAAGGATGCCCAGGTAATCGGCTTCGATCTCAAGCCTATCCCCGGCCTGTATGCCGCCGGCGAAACCGTCGGCGGCGTGCACGGCGCGGTCAGGCTCGGCAGCGTCGCCATGACGGACTGCATTGTTTTCGGCCGCATCGCCGGGAAAAACGCCGCGCTTACCGCCTGAGCGTGAAAGGCAGGCCGCCTGCCGGCGGCCGCCAAACGGCGATGTCGGCTATTGCGGATTCGTGCCGCTTGACGCCATTATTTAATATGTCAGCCAACTGCGGCGGGCAAAAGGCAGGGATGGCGATCGATTTTTCTCAGGTAATATCTACACATCATCCGCACTTTTGCGAGCCCTGTTATCCAAGGCTCCAACAGCAAGAAGTTGTACATTATTCAACCAATCTTGCTATATTCTTAGGATTCTGATTGAAACCACTTGGGGATGTATGGACGCTAAAACCCTAGCGATATCGGTCGCTGATGGTATTGCATCGCTACCTATGGATTTTTACCTGGGTCTTGAAAGGACATTCCAGGATCTCAGTCTGTCCGATGGTGGCAGAAATATTCAGCGCCGTAACTTTAACGATGATGCGCGATTCTACCGGACACTAGTCAGGCTCTTCAAAAACCAAGCCGTTTTGAAACAGGTCGCTGACCTGATCATCAACAATGCGCTTTCAAATCTGCCTGACTCCGCGCTAAAAAGAATCTCTGATAAGCTTATCGGCTCAGCAACTGCCATGGCTTCCCGATCCGCTACTCAACTGGCAGTTTCCGGTTATCTCGGTTCAAAAGTTGTTGGCGGAATGATGGCTACAACCATATCCAAACTATCCTTGCGGCTTTGGACTGGTTCATTGGTGGGCGGGGTAGTGCTTCAAGGCGTTCTTTCCCGAGCGGCGGATGCTTCCAGAAGACTAAGCCTGGAAAACCCGGAGCTATGGCGTGCCCTGTATGTTAATGACTTTGATATGCTCTATTTTCTATTTGAGAAGCCGTTAGAAAATTTTATTGAGCTTGGTGATACTCTTCGAAAAAATCCAGCTAAAACGGAGCAGTTGTTGCGTGAAATCGAAAATCTTTAAGTTTGTCAGGAAAGTTTTATCTGAGCTTTCAGGAGCCGTGGTGATAATCGCTGTGGTAATCGGTATTTTTATTGCGATTTTTGCCAATGATGGAATTATGAGCCTGATAGCACCAGTGCTCGTTTTCGTTGCTGGTGTTTTTTTCTACTGGCTGTCCTGGCTAATTTCTGCGAAAGAAGATCGCAAATAAAAATAAGTCCCGCATTGCGTAAACTGTACCCCATAAACCAGCGCTAATCACCAGCGGAAAACGGCCCGTTTTTGACCACTTTTTAACCGCTTGCAGTTGCTTGCAGTCGCTTAATAGGTGGTTGTTTTAAAACGGTTTCCCCGGAATCCGCCAAAAAAAAGCCCTCCGTCATGGAGGGCAAAAGACAGGGATGGTGTCTATGGCAAGGAAATTGGTATCTATTACTCGAACTACACTACTCACTCACTGCTAGGGGTTACTACTCGTTCACGCCCGGTAATTGACTTGGCGTCTGGTTAAACAGGGATATCTGCTGCTGCATCTCTTTCATGCGCTGTTGGTGTTTCTGATCTAAAATTTCTTTCTGCTCGCTGGTCAGCAGGTTATACATCTGGTTGCGCACCCGGGTCATCTGGACCTGACGTTCAATCTGTACCTGCGTCATCCTGGTTATCTGAGCGCGAACCGCGGCTTCATCAAATCGGTTGGCGATAACCAGCTTATGCATGGTTTCAATATCTTCGGTATTAAACGCCGGAGCGTCCTGACGGCCCTGATGCATCAAATCGCGCATCTGCTGACGTTGCTGAACGCTTAACTTCACGCCGTCAAACATCCCCTGCTGACCGGGAATTCGTTTGATGGCTGAGTCATCCTGACAGCCATTCACAGACGTCCCCTCAACACCCGCTGCAAATGCGGTGAAAGCGCTCAGCATCAGCAGTGAGGCAAGAGATAACGTTGTGACTTGATGCATCAAAAATTCCCCGATTGGCGTGCCGTTCTGTGAATCAATGAGCATCAGTCTAATCGTCTTGCTGCAAACATGCGTCAGAGGATGTAAAACTACGTAAAGTCATGGAATAGCGCTAATCTATGACGTATTTTGCCCCTGGAGGTAGATAAAACATGAATAAGATCCTGTTGGTTGATGACGATAGAGAGCTAACCTCTTTATTAAAAGAATTGCTCGAAATGGAAGGTTTTAACGTCGTTGTCGCCTATGACGGCGAGCAGGCGTTAAACGTATTGGATAGCACGATCGATCTGCTATTGCTGGATGTGATGATGCCGAAGAAAAACGGTATCGATACCTTAAAAGAGTTGCGCCAGCAGCATCAGACGCCGGTGATCATGTTAACCGCCCGCGGCAGCGAGCTGGACCGGGTACTGGGTCTGGAATTAGGCGCGGACGATTATCTGCCGAAACCCTTTAACGACCGCGAACTGGTGGCCCGTATCCGCGCCATTCTGCGGCGCTCCAACTGGACGGATCAGCAACAGTCCGGCGAATCCAGCGCTCCCACGCTGGAGGTTGACGGTCTGCGGCTCAATCCGGGCCGGCAGGAAGCCAGCTTCGATGAAACCGTGCTGGATCTGACCGGCACCGAATTTACGCTGCTGTATCTGCTGGCGCAGCGGCTGGGTCAGGTTGTCTCGCGCGAGCACCTGAGTCAGGAGGTGCTGGGCAAGCGCCTTACGCCGTTTGACCGCGCCATTGATATGCATATCTCCAATCTGCGGCGCAAATTACCGCAGCGCAAAGACGGGTTGCCGTGGTTTAAGACATTACGCGGACGAGGTTACCTGATGGTGTCTGCTGCATGATTAATAGCCTGACCGCGCGCATTTTCGCGATTTTCTGGCTGACGCTGGCGCTGGTGCTGATGCTGGTGCTGATGGTGCCGAAGCTCGATTCCCGCCAGCTCACCGCGTTGCTGGAAAGCGAGCAGCGGCAAGGCATCATGCTGGAGCAGCATATCGAGGCCGATCTGGCCAATACCCCGGCCAACGATTTGCGCTGGTGGGTGAGGTTATTCTGGGTGATTGAGAAATGGGCGCCGCCGGGGCAGCGGCTGTTATTGGTGACCAGCGAAGGGCGGGTGCTGGGCGCGCAGAAAAGCGAAACGCAAATTGTGCGCAACTTTATCGGCCTGTCCGACAACGCCGATCATCCGCAAAAAAAGAAATATGGCCGCGTGGAGCTGCTGGGGCCGTTTTCCATCCGCGACGGCGAGGATAACTACCAGCTTTACCTGATCCGCCCGGCGAGCAGTTTACAGTCGGATTTTATCAACCTGTTGTTCGACCGGCCGTTGCTGCTGTTGATCTTCACCATGCTGATCAGCTCACCCTTGTTGTTATGGCTTGCCTGGAGCCTGGCCAAGCCGGCGCGTAAACTGAAATACGCGGCGGACGAAGTCGCGCGGGGCAGCCTGCGTCAACACCCCGAGCTGGAGGCCGGACCGCAGGAGTTTCTGGCGACGGGGGTTAGTTTTAATCAGATGGTCAGCGCGCTGGATCGCATGGTCACCGCCCAGCAACGCCTGCTGTCGGATATTTCACACGAACTGCGCACTCCGCTTACCCGTCTGCAGCTTGCCACCGCATTGCTGCGCAGGCGTCAGGGGGAAGGCCATGAGCTCGCCCGCATCGAAACCGAGACCCAGCGGCTGGACGGCATGATTAATGACCTGCTGGTGCTGTCGCGCAATCAGCATAAGAACGAACTCACCCGCGAATTTATCCGCGCCGACGAACTGTGGGGCGATGTGCTGGATGACGCCCGTTTTGAAGCGGAGCAAATGGGGAAAACGCTGGAGGTGCCCTATCCGCCGGGGCCGTGGACGCTGTATGGCAATCCCGCCGCGCTCGACAGCGCGCTGGAAAATATTGTCCGCAATGCGCTGCGTTATTCCCATCATCATATTGAAGTCGCTTTCTCCGTTGATAATCAGGGCATTACCATCAAAGTGGACGATGACGGCCCCGGCGTCAGCCCGGAAGATCGCGAGCAAATCTTCCGTCCGTTTTATCGCACCGATGAAGCCCGCGATCGGGAGTCGGGCGGTACCGGGTTAGGTCTGGCCATCGTGGAAACGGCGATCTCGCAGCATAAAGGCTGGGTGAAAGCGGAAGATAGCCCGCTGGGCGGCCTGCGGCTGGTTATCTGGCTGCCGCTGGACCAGCGCTAGCGCCGCGGCCAGGGTAATCAGAATCGAATTTGACGTCCCAGGCCGCTAGGCGCGGCCGCCGAAGCCGTTCTGCCGCCAGGCTTCATAGCTGATGATGGCGACCGCGTTCGACAGGTTGAGGCTGCGGCTCTCCGGCTGCATGGGGATGCGGATACGGAAGTCCGCGGCAAAGCCGTTGCGGATATCATCCGGCAGGCCGGCGGTTTCCGAGCCGAACAGCAGCACGTCGCCCGGCTGATAGGCCGGCCGGTCGTAAGGCCGGCTGCCTTTGGTGGTGCAGGCGAAAATGCGCCGTCCGGCGACCACCGCCAGAAAATCCTGATAATTTTTATGGCGGCTGACGTTGGCCAGATCGTGATAATCCAGCCCCGCCCGGCGCAGCTTCTTCTCTTCAAAATCAAAGCCCAGCGGTTCAATCAGGTGCAGCGTGCAGCCGTTATTGGCGGCCAGACGGATGATATTGCCGGTATTCGGCGCGATTTGTGGCTCATAGAGCGCAATATGAAACATGGGATAACTTCAATGCCAGGAAGAATTCTGCGGCAGTATATAACATTCCGTCGGGCGGCCCCACATTCCGCGTATGAGGAGAATTCAGACAATCGCCGCGCTCTTTGTTCTACACTTAAGGTAGCGGATAAACCATTCCGTACCATGAACCGATGCGTTACGCCCGATGAGTCGGGCGTCTTACAGATGAGGTGATGATGAAAACCAGACTGATAACCGCGTCGCTGATCGCGCTGTTTTCCCTGCCGCCGATCGGGCAGGCGGCCGACAAGCCTGCGCCGTCGGTACGGCAGCAGCAGTATGAGAGCGGCATCAACAGCCAGAAGCAGTTGCAACAGCGTATGCAGCAGAATCAACAATTGCAGAAGCAACAGCTGAATCAGCAATTACAGCAGCGCAATACCCAGCTACAGCAACAGCAAAGACAGCAGCTACAGCAGGAGCAACAACGAAGCGCTCAGCAAAAGATGCTGCCGCAGTAACAGACGCGCTAACGTCCCTGCACGCACCGCTATAATCGCACGCCCATCAGGGTCAGGATCAGCGGGGTGGTCAAGGCCGCCAGCGCCGTCGACATCAGCAGGCTTGACGCCACCGGACCGCCCAGCACGTTGAACTGGCGCGACATCAGATAGACGTTCACCCCCACCGACATCGAGCCCAGCAATACCACCGCCCGCGTCTCCGTTTCCGGCAGCCCGAGCGCCAGCGCGATGCCCCAAATCACCAGCGGTTGCACCAGCAGCTTGATGGCGCAAATGGCGCTGCTGATCCGCCAGCCATCGCGGATCTGGTACTCCGCCAGCCCCATTCCCAGGGCGACCAGCGATAGCGGCATCGCAATCTGCCCCAGCATGCTCAGCGGCTGGTCGACGTAAGACGGCAGGGACAGGCCGGTCAGGCTGAACGCCGTCCCGGAAATAATGCCGATGATCAACGGGTTTTTCAGCACCCCCAGCGCGGTTTTGGTAAACCCCTGCAGCGAAAGCGCCCCGTTGCGCGCCCACTCCACCGATATCGTCACCAGCGTCCAGAGGATCAGACCGTTAAACACCACCACCAGCGCCACGGAGGGGATCGCCTCTTCGCCCAGCATCAGCGTGGCGATCGGCAGCCCGAGCATAACGTTGTTGGAGAAGATGCCGCTCAGCGAAAAAATGGACCCGGAAACGCCGTCCAGATGAAAAACCCGGCGCGCTACAATGCGGCCCAATATAAAAACGATCAGGCAACTGCCGAAAAAAGCGATCAGCAGCCGGGCGTCGACCGCGGGGCGTTTGGAAAAATCGCTCATCAGGCGGAATAGCATGGCCGGCATCGCCACCGAGAAGACAAAGTGGCTCATGCCGTCGGTAGTGGTGGTCGGCCATTTCGCATAACGGACCAGGCCGTAACCCAGCGCGATCAGAACAAACAGCGGTAAAGAGAGAAAAATCTGGTGCCAGAGGGAACTGATAAATGCGGGCATTGAGCCACTTCCTTAGTAACCGGCACCAATTGCTGAAAGAACGGACGCGGACAGATTTCAGCCGGCAGCAAAATCTGCGCCGATTAAATCTATCCGGTCGGTACAGATACAGTCAACGCCCCAATCAAGCAAAGTTTGCGCTCGCGCCGGATCGTTTACGGTATACGCTAAAATTCGCAGTCCGGCGGCCTGCAATAAGGTCACCCGTTCCGCCGTCAGCAACCGATGGTTAAGATGGATGGACCGGCATGCTAAACGCCGCGTCAGGGTTTGCCAGTCGTCGTCCCATTCATCCAGCAGCAGGCCGCGCGGCAGTTCGGGCGCCGCCTGCTGCGCCGCTTCCAGCGCCTGAACCGAGAATGAGGACAGCAGCGGCGCAAGCGGATGGTCGGCCCACAGCTGGCGCGCGGCGAGGGCGATAAGGCGCCCGGTTTCCTGCTCGTGGCCGGTGGTCGGCTTGATCTCGATATTGGCCGCCATGCCGTACTGCTTACAGCGTTTGGCGACTTCCGATAATAGCGGCAGCCGTTCGCCGGCAAACCGTTTGCCGAACCAGCTTCCCACATCCAGGCCGACCAGCTTGTCCCAGGTCAGATCGCCGGCGATCCCCCAGCCGTTGCTGGTGCGCTCAAGGCGGTCGTCGTGCAGCAAAAAGATTTGATAGTCCTGCGACAGCTTGGCGTCAAATTCAATCATTTTGTGCCCGAGATCGGCGCCCGCGTCGATCGCCGCCAGCGTGTTTTCCGGCGCCAGCGAACCGCCGCCGCGGTGGGCGACAATCGCCGGATAAGGCCAGGTATTTACCATTATTCCATCCGTAATCCGCTTTGCGAATCAAACCAATGCCATGATGACTCCGGCAGATGCAGCCAGAGCGTTGAGCCCGCCGCCGGGCAATGCTCGTAGGAGAGGCGAACGATCACCTTTTGCGTCCCCCATTGACCGTGCGCCAGATTATCCGCGCCCAGCAGTTCCAGCGTCGATATTTGCAGCGGAACGCCGCCGGTTTCGCGCGTTGCCGGTTGAATATGCTCCGGCCTTACCCCCAGCGTCAACTCGCGTCCGCGCCATTGCGGTTTCGCCGTCGTCAGCGGCAGGGCCACGTCGTCGCTCAGCTTAAACCACGCGCCATCGTCGCTTATCCTGCCCGGCCACAGATTCATCGCCGGCGAGCCGATAAAACCGGCGACAAACAGCGATGCCGGACGACGATAAATCTCCGCCGGCGCGCCAATCTGTTCGGCCACGCCTTTATTCATCACGATCACGCGCTGCGCCAGCGTCATCGCCTCTACCTGATCGTGGGTGACGTAAAGGCTGGTGGTGTTGAGACGGCGATGCAGCTGCTGCAACTCCAGCCGCATCTGCACCCGCAGCTTGGCGTCCAGGTTTGACAGCGGCTCGTCAAAGAGAAAGACCGCGGGCTCGCGCACGATGGCGCGTCCCATCGCCACCCGCTGGCGCTGACCGCCGGACAGCTCCCGCGGTTTGCGCTGCAATAGCGGCAGCAGCTCCAGAATCCGCGCCGTTTCTTCCACCTGCTGGCGAATCTGTGCCTTGCCGAAACCGCGGATTTTCAGACCGTAAGCCATATTGTCATACACGCTCATATGGGGATACAGCGCATAGTTCTGGAACACCATCGCAATGCCGCGATCTTTGGGCTCCAGATCGGTGACCCGCTGATTATCGATATAAATATCGCCGCCGGTGGTCCGTTCCAGCCCGGCGACCATGCGCAGCAGGGTGGATTTACCGCAGCCGGACGGTCCGACCATCACCACAAACTCGCCGTCGGCGACGTCGAGATCGATGGGGCGGATCACCTGGGTTTTGCCGTCATAGGATTTGCTGACGGCCTGAAGTTTTAAACATGCCATAAAAAACGTCCCGTGGGTTTTTCAACGCCGTTTGCGACGGCGCGCTGGACAGCGCGCCGTGCCCGCCCTGCGCCGCTATTTTTCACTGTCGACCAGACCGCGCACGAACCAGCGCTGCATCAGCAGCACCACCAGCAGGGGAGGCAGCATGGTCAGCAGCATCGCCGCCATCACCTGATTCCACTGCGTCGCCCCGTCGCCGGAGGCGATCATGCTTTTGATCCCGGCCACCGCGGTGCCGAGATTGGCATCGGTGATAATCAGCAGCGGCCACAGATACTGGTTCCAGCCGTAGATAAAGGTGATGACGAACAGCGCCGCCAGATTGGTTTTCGACAGCGGCAGCACGATATCGAAAAAGAAGCGCAGCGGACCGGCGCCGTCGATGCGCGCCGCCTCCAGCAGCTCATGCGGCAGCGTCATAAAAAACTGCCGGAACAGAAACGTCGCCGTGGCCGACGCCATCAGCGGCAGCGTCAGCCCGGCGTAGCTGTCCATCATCTCCAGCCGGGCGATCACCTCCACCGTGGGGAAGATTCGCACTTCCACCGGCAGCATCAGCGTCAGGAAGATCATCCAGAAAAACAGGCCGCGCAACGGAAAGCGAAAATAGACGATGGCGTAGGCGGACAAAATCGACACTGTGATTTTGCCCAGGGTAATCGCCAGCGCCATCACCAGGCTGTTCAGCAGCATCAGCCAGAAGGGCGTGACGCTGTTGCCGGCGCCGTGCAGCCAGATATGGCGCAGATTTTCCCACAGGCGCGCGCCGGGGATCAGCGTCATCGGCGTCTGAAATACCTGTTGATCGTCCAGCGTGGCGGCGACGAACCCGACGTACAGCGGGAAAAGCACCGCGGCGATGCCGACAATCAGCATCAGGTGGCTGAAGATATCCAGTCCGCGTCGGTTCTCAATCATTGGTAGTTCACCCTCCGTTCGACAAAGCGGAACTGAATCACCGTCAACCCGATAACCAGCAGCATCAGCACCACCGACTGGGCGGCGGAGCTGGAGAGATCCAGCCCGGCAAAGCCTTCGCGGTAAATTTTGTAGATAAGCGTAGTGGTGGACTGCACCGGGCCGCCGGCGGTGGCGGCGTCGATGATGGGGAAGGTATCGAAGAACGCGTACACCAGATTGATGACCAGCAGGAAAAAGCTTACCGGCGAGATCAGCGGCAGCACCAGATTGAAGAAGCGGCGCACCGGCCCGGCGCCGTCAATCGCCGCGGCTTCGATCAGCGAACGGGGGATGGACTGCAACGCCGCCAGGAAAAACAGGAAGTTATAGCTAATTTGTTTCCAGACCGACGCCAGCACCACCAGAAACATCGCCTGGCCGCTGTTTTGCGCGTGGTTCCATGAGTACCCCAGCAGGCCGAGAAAATGGGTAATCAGCCCCAGACCGGGGTTGAACAGAAACATCCACAGCACGGCGGCCACCGCCGGCGCGACGGCGTAGGGCAGAATAATCAGCGTCTGATACAGGCGGCTGGCGCGGATAACATAGTCCACCAGCGCCGCCAGAAACAGGGAAATCAGCAGGCCGAATCCCGCCACCAGAAAACTGAAGATCAGCGTGGTGTAAAAGGAGTCGAGATAGTAGGGGTTATCCAGCAACTGCCTGAAATTTTCCATACCGACGAATTCGCTGGACAGACCGAACGGATCGAGACTTTGCACCGAATACCACAGCGCCTGACCGGCCGGCCAGAGGAAAAAAATCGCGGTGATCAGTAGCTGGGGCAGCACCAGCATATAGGGCAACCAGCTACGGCTAAAAACGGGACGGGATGATGTCATGCGTGAACTCATTAACTCTTGCACCAGGGGGCGGGCCGCTTCCCTGCGACCCGATACAGCGCATTGCCGACAGGGTTATTTCGTTGACTGCTCGAAGCGACGCAGCAGGGCGTTGCCGCGCGCAACGGCGCTGTCCAGCGCCTGCTGCGGGGTTTTCTTACCCGTCCACACGCTTTCCAGCTCTTCGTCCACCAGGGTACGGATCTGCGGCATATTGCCCAGGCGCAGCCCTTTGGTGAACGGCAGCGGCGGCTTGTTCAGCATCTGGCGTGTGGCGATATCCGCGCCCGGATTCTTCTCGTAGAAACCCTGCTTTTGCGTCAGTTCATACGCGGCCTTGGTGATGGGCAGATAACCGGTTTTCTGGTGCCATTCCGCGGCGATTTCCGGCTGCGCCAGGAACTGCATAAATTCGGCCACGCCTTTATAGGTGGCGGCGTCTTTGCCGTTCAGCACCCACAGGCTGGCCCCGCCGATAATGGCGTTCTGCGGCGCGCCCTGCGCGTCGGCGTCATACGGCATCATGCCCACGCCGTAGTCGAATTTGGCGTGCTGGCGGATATCCGCCAGCGAACCGGACGAGGCGGTGGTGATGGCGCAGTCGCCGTTGTAGAACTTCTCGGTCGGTTCATCCTTGCGCCCGAAATAGGTGAAATTCCCTTGCTTATTCATATCCTGCAAACGCTGAATATGTTTAACCTGCGTCGGCTGGTTGAATTCCAGCACCGCGTCGGCGCCGTCGAAGCCGTTGTTTTTGCTGGCCACCGGCAGGCCGTGCCAGGCGCTGAAGTTTTCAATCTGAATCCAGCCCTGCCAGCCGCTGGCATAGCCGCATTTCAAGCCCGCCGCGCGCAGTTTGGCGGTGTACTCGGCCAGTTGCTGCCAGGTTTTCGGCGGCTGCTCCGGGTCTAAGCCGGCTTTTTTAAACGCGTCTTTGTTGTAGTACAGCACCGGCGTGGAGCTGTTAAAGGGCTGGGATAACAGCTGACCGCTTTTGGCGTCGGTGTAATAACCGGAGACGGTGGGGACGAAAATCGACTCATCGAAATTGATGCCGGCGTCTTTAAACACTTCATACACCGGTTTGATGGCCTTGCTGGCCATCATGGTGGCGGTGCCCACTTCATAAACCTGCAAAATCGCCGGGGCGTTGCCGGCGCGATAGGCGGCGATGCCGGCGGCCAGATTCTGTTCGTAGTTGCCTTTATAGACCGGGACGATTTTCACGTCGCTGTGGGACTGGTTAAAACGCTCAACCAGAGAATTGACCTCTTTCCCCAGCTCGCCCTCCATCGAGTGCCAGAAAGGGATTTCGGTCGCCGCCTGCGCATTGGCGCTGCAAGCCAATGCGAGTGTGGCGCATGCCATTGTTTTTATGACACGTACCTGACGAAATAGCGGATTAAGCATGCTTGTCTCCTGGAGTTTGGGCCTGACTTGGGCTGCGAGCGCTTTTTTTTATTCGGGAGGTAACATGACATGCGTTCATGACGGAAAAATAACGGATAAATGACGTCAGGATGACAGCGCGGTGAATCGCGACAAGATGAGGAAATCGCCGGCGGAAATGGGCGGTTGATGGCGACAGGCTGCGCGAGGATAGAGCAGGGGTGTTTGGTCAGCGGATTTTGGGTAAGCGAATTCAGGCCGCTGGCGCGGCCTTTACGTGAGGATTACAGCGCCCTGCGTAGCCTTGCGACGGCTTCGTGCATTTGCTCTTCCGTTGCGGTCGCATAGGAGAAGCGCAGCGTCGAATAGTCCGGCGTGTCCGGGAAAAAGAATTCGCCCGGCACAAACACTACGCCGTGATCCAGCGTCTGTTGCAGCCATTGCGTGGTATTAAACGGCTGACGGAATCTGGCCCACAGGAACATACCGCCCCTCGGCTGATTGAACGTCATCACGTCGCCTAACTCTTTGGCGATCAGACCGGACAACTGTTCGCTCTTTTCCTTGTAGGAATAGCGGATTTTTTCAATTTGCGCGTCCAAACGCCCCAATCCCAGATAACATTCCACGATGCTCTGCGACAGCGCGCTGGCGTGCAGATCGGCCGCCTGCTTAATGATGGCGACTTTGTGCAGCAACCAGTCCGGCATGATCGCCCAGCCAAGACGTAAGCCCGGCGCGAGGATCTTTGAAAAGGTCGAGGTATAGAGCACATGTTCGGCATTGCCCAGCTCTTCCTGAGCCAGTTGGAACAGCGTCGGGTGGCGCTCTTCGGTAAAACGCAGTTCGCCATACGGATCGTCTTCGATGATAACGAAACCATAGCGTTCCGCCAGCTTAATCAGCTGTTTGCGCCGTTCATAACTCAGGGTGACGCCGCTGGGATTGCCAAAGTTCGGTACGATATACACGCCTTTGATGCGCTGTTTGCGCAGCAGCGCTTCCAGATCGTCGACCACCATGCCGTTTTCGTCCGAGTCGACGGACATCACCTGTGCCTGCGCCAGCTCGAGCGTTTGCAATGCGGCAAGGTAGGTCGGACGTTCAACGACAAAGACATCGCCCGGATCGATCATCGCGCGCATGATCAGATCCAGCGCCTGCTGTGAACCCGCCGTGACCACGATGTCTTCCGCGCGGGTTTTTATCCCGCGAATCGCGCACAGGTCGGCGATGCGCTCGCGTAAAATCGGGCTGCCTTCAGTTAATCCATATTGGAAAGCGGTTTTTGGCTGTTCGGTAATGGCTAATTGTGTTGCCTGATTCAGACCGTCGAAATCAAACAGTTTGTCTGACGGTATTCCCCCGGCCAGCGAAATAATGTTATCCATCTTGCTGTGCTTAAGCAGCTCTCGAATTGCGGAGCTTTTCAACTTGGCGATACGCTGCGCCAATAGACCTTCGGTTGCCATTTTAATTTTGCCTTCATCAGAACGACAGGCCGGATACGCCGGCCTGAATTCGGTTAGCCGCCCAGATAAGCGGAACGAACCGCCTCATTTGCGAGTAATGCGCGCCGCTGTCTTCCAGTACAACGTGACCATTTTCAAGCACATAGCCGCGGTCGGCCAGACGTATCGCCTAGTTCGCGTTTTGCTCCACGAGGAAAATGGTCATGCCCTCTTCACGCAGTTGCTGGATAGTATCAAAAATTGCGAAAATAGCGCCAGAGCGCTGTTCTGTGCCGCCATTTGCCAAATAAGATTTCAATAGGAAGGATGCCCTCTTTACCTGCCCACCAACACCTCCACGCCCATTTTCCCTAACGCATCTTTTGCCGCAGTCGGCAGGGCGTCGTCGGTAATAATGCTGTCTAAGACCGTTAGCGGGGTGATCAGATGGGTGGCGATGCGGCCGTATTTTGAGGTGTCGCAGAGCAGAATTCGTTTGCTGCTGGCTTCCACCACCGCGCGTTTGACCGCCACCTTGTCTTCACTTGGCGTGGACAGGCCGCGCAGGCTCCACGATGAGGCAGAGATAAAGGCGATATCGATAAACAGGTTACGCAGCGCCTGCGCGGTGGCTTCGCCGACGCAGGAGCGGTTTTCCCGACACAGCGTGCCGCCGGTGTGGATCATGCGGCACTGGCAGGATTCAATAATAAAAGCGGCAATCACAAAATCGTTGGTCACGATCAATAAATCATCCCGCTCGGCCAGGTGGCGCGCCAGCGACAGCGTTGTGGTTCCCGCGTCCAGATAGATACAGCTGTTGGGCGGGATCAGCCGGGCCGCCAGCCGGCCAATCGCCTCTTTCTGCTGGCTGAACATCACGGATTTATCCTGATGCGACGGTTCGATCGTCAGCCGTTCCGGCGAGCGTACGCCGCCAGAGACGCTGAGTAACAGGCCGTCCTGCTCCAATTTTTGCACATCCCGCCGCACGGTCATATGCGATACCCCGAGCCGCTCGGTCAGTTCCGTGATGCTTACCACGCCGCGCTCGGCGATCAGCGCGAGAATCTGTTGATGACGTTCTACTGGAATCATCCCTGCTCCTATCCTGATCTGATAAATATTGTGATAACGCGCGTATTTATGGACGATTCTTATCATAAATTCACGTCATAAACCACGTCGCGCTTAATGTTTCAACACTATTCCGTAAAGTGAAAAAACATAACATATTGATTTAAATGTAAATAATGAGTTGTATTTCTCATGAACGCTCGTGAATAGTGATTTTATTTGCACGATGTTAATTTATGTGATTTTGGTCACCACCAATGGCAATTAAAGGGATTACATTTAACACCACAGAACAAATAGTCACTAAAATTAACAACACAACGTTGATGAAAAATCTGCCGAGGATGCCGTAGCCGTTATCAGTCATGGAGCCACAGGCTTTGACCGTGAGGATGACTGCATCGTCATCAAGGTTTTCAGCGACATCACGCTGCCAGAAAAATGGGAGGAGGCCTAATGTTACTCGGAGTCATCGCCGACGATTTCACCGGCGCAACCGACATCGCCGGTTTTCTGGTCGGGAACGGGTTATCCACTGTGCAACTCAATGGTGTGCCGCCGCAGGATTACCGTGTGGACGCCCAGGCTGCCGTCATTAGCTTGAAGTCGCGCTCCTGTCCGGCCGAACAAGCCGTCGTCGATTCGCTCAATGCGCTGGCCTGGCTTCAGGGCCAGGGATGCCGCCAGTTCTATTTCAAATACTGTTCGACATTCGACAGCACCGCGCAGGGCAATATCGGCCCGGTGATCGACGCGTTGCTGGATGCGCTGGGAGAAACGCAGACCGTTATCTCCCCGGCTTTACCGGTCAACGGCCGCACCGTCTACCAGGGTTATCTGTTCGTGATGGATCGGCTGTTGTCGGAGTCGGGCATGCGCGACCATCCGTTGACCCCGATGACCGACAGCTATCTTCCGCGCCTGATGGAGCGGCAAGCTGAAGGGACGTGCGGCGTCATCGCGGCGGACGTCATGGATCGGGGCGCGGAGGCGGTGACGGCGCGGCTGGAGGAGCTACGGAGACGAGGCGTTCGCTACGCGGTGCTGGATGCGCTTAGCGGGCGGCACTTGCTGGTCCAGGGTGAGGCGCTGCGCGGGATGAAGCTGGTCACCGGCGGCTCTGGCCTGGCCATCGGGCTGGCGCGGCAGTGGGCGACGCGCGATGCGCAACAGGACGCGCAGGCCGCCGGCGCGCCGCAGAGGGGACCGGCGATCGTATTGTCCGGTTCCTGTTCCGTGATGACCAACAGGCAGGTCGCCCGCTATCTGCATCAGGCTTCCGGCCGGGCCATCGACGTCGAGCGCTGCATGGCGGGAGACGACGCCCTGGCCGGCTACGCCAGTGAGCTGTGCGACTGGGTGCGAAAGCACAGTGGAGAGGAACTGGCCCCCATGCTGTATGCCACCGCCGAACCGGAGACCCTCGGCCGTATCCAGCAGCGCTGGGGGGCGCAGTCCAGCAGCCAGGCGGTGGAGGCGCTCTTCTCTTCCGTCGCCCGACAACTGCGGGAGGACGGCTTCCGGCGTTTCATCGTCGCCGGAGGAGAAACTGCCAGCATCGTGGTGCAGACGTTGGGGATCCGCGCCTTCCATATCGGCCCCACCATCTCTCCCGGCGTACCCTGGGTGAGATCGACCGATGCCCCCCTTTCGCTGGCGCTGAAGTCCGGCAACTTCGGGGATGAAAACTTTTTCGCCAGAGCGCAGCAGGAATTCGTCGTATGAATGAAGCTCAAGCACGAGAAGAAATGGTTAGACTGGGAGCCTCTTTTTTTCAGCGCGGATATGCCACCGGCTCGGCCGGGAATCTTTCCCTACTGCTGGAGGACGGGGCGCTGCTGGCAACGCCGACGGGCTCCTGCCTGGGAGAACTCTCCGCCGACCGGCTGGCGAAGGTTGATCCAGCGGGCGCATTGATCTCCGGCGACAGTCCCTCCAAGGAAATCAGCTTCCATCTGGCTCTCTATCGCAATAATTTGCAGTGTCGGGCCGTGGTACACCTGCATAGCGCCTATTCGACCGCGCTTTCTTGTCTGGAGGCGCTGGATCCGCGCAACGCGATCAGGCCCTTCACCCCTTATGTGGTGATGCGAATGGGACAAGTGCCAGTCGTTCCCTATTTCCGTCCCGGCGACAAGCGGCTGGGTGAAGAACTGGCCAGGCTGGCGCCCGACCACAACGCCTTTCTTCTGGCCAATCACGGCCCGGTCGTGACCGGGCGGAGCCTGCGCGCCGCCGCGGACAATATGGAGGAGCTGGAAGAAACCGCCAAACTGATCTTCATTCTGGGCGACCGCCGGATCCGCTATCTGACTGATGCGGAAATTGCCGAATTAAGGAGCTAAACATGCCTACGTTCATCATAAATCTATCCACTATGTTTTACCGAGGCGCCGTTCCTTAACCTCTTCAAGGCCGTAGCCGACGCGGGTTTCCGGGCGAAGATCCTGGAGGGCGTTACACGCAATAGAAAATGCTGTCTATGGCACTTCTACCGTACGCCCGCCGAATAGAGCAACTTTTAAAAGCGGACGACTCCTGATATACCCGCTTCAGCATTGACGGCAAACGTTACTTTCGCCAACACCGGGCAGAGACAAGCCATGTCGCGGCATGGCTTGCTCTTGCTACAGCATTCGACGTTTAAATGCCGCAGCACCTTTAAATGGGAAAAAGATAAATTTCCGGAGGTTGTTATGTCTGTGGACTCGAAGACTCCAGACGTCGGCAACAGTAAATCTCTACTGCTGACGACCAGGTGGCGCTTTATTATCATGCTGTTCATTTTGTACACCATCAACTGCATCGATCGCATCGCTTTGTCTGTCGGCATGCCGTTGATCGCGCAAGAGTTTTCTTTAAGCGGAAAAATGCAGGGACTGATCCTCAGCGCCTTTTTCTGGGCATATTGCCTTTGCCAGATCCCCGGGGGAAAGGCTGCGGACCGATGGGGCGGAAGACTCGTCATTAGCGTGGCGACAGTGATATGGGGGGCGTTTCAGTGCCTATCCGCCGTTGCCGTCAACGGCCTATTCCTTTTGCTGACCCGCGTGGGACTTGGCGCGTTTGAAGCGCCTTTCATGCCATCGGCCAGTAAGCTCACCGCCAGTTGGCTTCCCTCCCGGGAGAGAGGCAGAGGCATTACCCTCATTGACAGCGGCGCTCCTTTCGGCTCCGCCGTGGGCGGCTTGCTGGTCGCATCTCTCATCGCCTTTTTCAGCTCGTGGCGTATCGCATTTTTCCTGATCGGGGTCTTGACCATCGTTGCCGGGATCGTGGTTTATCTCTACGCCCGCGACACGCCCCATGAACACAAGAGCATGGGTAAAAACGAACTTGATTTCATTGACGAACAGAAACGGCTCGCAGGGGAAGTGCAGGCGCAGAATACTAATATGGCGCTGTCCAAAAGAACCCTGGTAGCAATGGTTATCGGCCGCATCGGCTGGGCAATGGTTTTTTTCGGCTTGGTTACATGGGGGCCAAGCTACCTTGCCAACGGACGGGGAATGGACCTCAGGGCCATGGGGTACGCCACTTTCATCATTTTCCTGTGTGGCGCGATTGGCGAAGTGGTCAGCGGATACCTTGTGGATATGCTCCAGCGCGTGCTCCCGCGTAATGCCGCCTGCAAGCTGCTTTTCGGGATTTCCGGCGCCATGGCCCTGGCTTGCCTGTTGGCATTGCCTTTCATTAACGACAGTACCACGGCGGTAATCGTTCTAGCCATCGGCGTCTTTTTCCATCTTTGGGGCGGATTGTACTGGATTATTCCAGCCATGCTTTCCCCCGCGAATAAAATCGGTTTAGTCGGCGGGGTAATGAACTTCGCCGGAACGTCCAGCGGCATTTTTGTTCCCATTATCGTGGGTTTCCTGGTGGACATGACCGGTGGCTACACCGCTGCGCTGTACTTTTTCGCCGCTTGCGCCTTTGTATACCTCCTGGGCTCCCTTTGTATTAATTTCGGCGCTTCCAGCCCGAAAACCGCGGGCTAGAACCTATCCGCGCGCTGTCCGCATAAAGAACAGCGCACATTAAGGAGAATCATCATGGCTGAAAAAAATATCTGGACCGGGCCGGTGGTTGACGCACACCACCATTTTTGGGATCTCGAGAAGCATCTGTATCCGTGGCTGACGAAAGACATCATGGTGCCACATCGTTACGGGGATTACAGCGCAATAAAGAAAACGTACCTGATGAGCGATTATTTCGACGATATCGTCGGGCAAAATGTGGTCACATCCGTTTACTGCGAAGCGGAATATGACCCGCAGGCCCCGCTCAAGGAAACACACTACGTGCACGAGGTCGCACGTGATTTCGGCTATCCCGGCGCCATGGTCGCGCAGGCATGGCTTGATGCGGAAGATGCCGCAAGCCTGCTCGCGGAGCAGGCGGCATATCCTCTTGTCCGGAGTGTCCGCCATAAGCCCGGCGGTCCTTCCACACCGGTGGAACAGGGCAGAAGCCTGATGTTGTCTGACAAATGGCTGCGCGGCTATTCCGAATTGGAGAAATACGGTCTCCATTTCGATCTGCAGGCCAACTGGTGGGTTTTGCCGGAAGCCGCGGAACTTGCCGCCAATTTCCCGCATACCCTCGTTATCGTAAACCACACGGGCGTGCCGGGGCGAAGCGAGGAAGCTCTCCTGGGGTGGCGCGCCAATATGGAAAAGCTGGCCGCCAGACCCAATACCGCCGTGAAGATTTCCGGCCTTTGCGAGGCGAACAAACCCTGGACGGTTGAAAGTAACCGCCGAATCGTGAAAGACGTCATTAGCATGTTCGGTGCAGACCGCTGCATGTTGGGCAGCAATTTCCCAGTGGACGGCATGGTAACGACATTCGCCACGATTTTTGACGGTTACAGGGCGATTCTGGCGGATCTGCCGGAAAAAGAGCAGGGTGCGGTCTTTCACAAAACCGCTGAAAGGATCTACCGCCCGCAGCGCCTGCAATAGCCGGGTTACCGATGAACCGGCGGTCTACGTGAACGGCGGCTGTACGGGAATGGATTTCCGCCGCTCGTCTTTGGAAAAATAATTATTAAACAGATGCATATACTCAGGAGAGCGCTCAATGCATTATCAATCATTATTCAAACGGCCTGCGAATGACGCGGTGCGCGCCTGTCTTATGGGCGCAGGCGAATTCGGCACATCATACATTTTCCAGGCCCAAACCATGCCGCACATGGAAGTGAAAGCGGTATGCACCCGCACTGTGCAGCGTGCGGTTGACGCATATGTTTCCGCAGGCATTCCCACAAGCAGGGTGAAGGTTTGCAACACGGCGGAAGAGGCGAGAAAAGCGTACGAGGAGGGATTTTTCGTTGTCGTCGAGGCCTTTGATACGATTGCGGATCTCCCTCTCGAAGTGTTGGTGGAAAGCAGCGGCCAGCCGGAAGTCAGCGCCGCTGCGGCCGAACTCGCCATTGAGAAAGGCATGCATGTGGTAATGGTTTCCAAAGAGACGGATTCCGTTGTCGGTTCAATCCTCGCTCAGAAAGCCCAGTCCAGGGGGCTGGTCTATACGACGGGAGATGGCGACCAACCCAGCATGCTGATCGGCCTTATTAGTTGGGGGCGTGCGCTGGGTCTTACCATTGTCGGCGCGGGAAAGGCCAGCGAGTACGATTTCGTGTATGACCCCGTATCAAAAATGTTTGCGTGTGAAGGGCAGCAGCAGCTCTTTGCCTGCTCCGGCATGGATGATTTATGGAATCTAGGCGATCGGAACGCCAGGGATATTGCCGAAGCCCGCGGCGCTATACTCAGTACCCTCACTTTTCACTCCATTCCTGATCTTTGCGAAATGGTCGTTGTGGCGAACGCAACCGGCATGAAACCGAACAAACCCGCGTTCAGCGCTCCCGCCGCACGCATGGGGGAAATGCCTGATTTTTTTTGCCCCAAAAAAGACGGCGGCCTGCTTGATGCCCCCGGCACGCTGGATATATTCAACTGCCTGCGCCGCCCCGATGAAATCAGCATGGCCGGCGGCGAGTTCATCATTGTGGCGTGCACGGACCAAAAGACATGGAAAGTCCTGGGCGCCAAGGGACACCCCGTTAGCCGGAACGGAAAGTATGCGGCGGTTTATATCCCCCGACACCTGCTCGGCGTGGAAACCGGCACGTCGGTACTTGCAGCGGCTATCATGGGACATGCGACGGGCGGAGACAGTCTTCGCCCTGTTTGCGATTTATACGGACGTGCCACGCAGGATCTCAAAAAGGATACGGTGTTGAAGATGGGCGGGCATCACCACACCATTGACGGAGTGGACGGCTTCATCGGTGATGCTGAGGCTATCGACGCCGGGAAGTTAGTACCGTTCTATCTATTTAGCAATACAAGCCTGGCGCGCGATGTCGCCGCGGGGGAAGTTATCCGGATGGAAGACGTGAATATCCCTGCAAACTCCGTACTCCTGCGCCTTCGCAAAGAGCAGGACAGGGTCTTCGGACTTACAAAAGAATAGTGCGGGAACGGCGCGGGTTCACGTTGGAATAGTTGATTTATCTCGCAGCGAGACGCCTGTAGGCAAAACCCGTTTTTCAGAAGGCTGAGTCGCCACGCCGACGAACAAAATTATCAGGATCAATTTTATTTGTCGGCGTGGCGGATAAAGCAAAAGGCTTATCAGCAGTCTGCCGTGGCGGACGGGGGGGGGAATCAACCGCCCAGATAGGCTGAGCGCACCGCTTCATTCGCCAGTAACGCCGCGCCGGTGTCTTCCAGCACCACATGGCCGTTTTCCAAGACATAACCGCGGTCGGCCAGACGCAGCGCCTGATTGGCGTTTTGCTCCACCAGGAAAATGGTCATGCCCTCTTCACGCAGCTGCGCGATGGTGTCGAAAATTTGCAGGATGATAATCGGCGCCAGCCCCAGCGACGGTTCGTCCAGCAGCAACAGGCGCGGCTGGCTCATCAGCGCCCGGCCGATGGCCAGCATTTGCTGCTCGCCGCCGGACATGGTGCCGGCCCGCTGGGCGCGGCGCTCGAACAGGCGCGGAAACAGGTCGTAGACCCGTTCGATGCGCTGCTGATACTGCTCCCGCTCGGCAAAGAATCCGCCCATGGCCAGATTCTCTTCCACCGTCATGCGGGAAAATACGCGGCGGCCTTCGGGAACGATGGCGATCGCCTCGCGCATAATCCGCGCGGTTTGCCAGTGGGTAATGTCTTTGCCATCAAAGATGACGGTGCCTTCGCTGGCCCGCGGATCGCCGCACAGCGTACCCAGCAAGGTGGTTTTACCGGCGCCGTTGGCGCCGATAAGGGTAACGATCTCGCCCTGTTCGATGTGCAGGCTGACCTGATGCAGCGCCTGAATTTTACCGTAATGGGCCGAGACCTGATTTAATGACAGCATAAACGTTTATCCTTCGCCCAGATAAGCACGGATGACATCCGGGTTATTGCGAATTTCAGCCGGGGTGCCGTGGGCCAGCGGGGTTCCCTGATTAACGACGTAAATCCGATCGGAAATCCCCATCACCAGCTTCATGTCATGTTCGATCAACAGCACGGAAACCTGATGGCGATCGCGCAGTTCCACAATCAGCTGATTCAGCTCCGCGGTTTCTTTCGGGTTCAGCCCGGCGGCGGGTTCGTCCAGCATCAGCAGTTCCGGACGGGTCACCATACAGCGGGCGATTTCCAGCCGCCGCTGCTGGCCGTAGGCCAGATTGCCCGCCTGGCGGTTGGCGAACGCCAGCAGGCCGACGCGTTCCAGCCACACCGCCGCGCGATCCTGCGCATCCGCCTCGGCGCGCCGGAAGCCCGGCGTTTTCAGCAGCCCGGCGAACACCCCGCTTTTAAGATGCTGATGCTGCGCCACCAGCAGGTTTTCAATCACCGTCATCTCACGGAACAGGCGCACATGCTGGAACGTCCGCACCACGCCCATGCGGGCGATTTTCTGCCCGGACAGGCCTTCCAGATGCCGGTCGCGCAGCAGGATGGTGCCGCCGGTGGGGCGATAGAAACCGGTCAGGCAGTTGAATACCGTGGTTTTCCCCGCGCCGTTGGGGCCGATCAGCGAGACAATTTCCCCGGCGTGAATATCCAGCTCAACGTTGTTGACCGCCAGCAGGCCGCCGAAGCGCATGGTCAGACCCCTGACCGATAATAATGGCTGCGTACTCATGCCTGCTCTTCCTTCTTACCCACCTGCAACTTCATTTGCGGACGCTTCATCGGCAGCAAACCCTGCGGGCGCCAGATCATCATCAACACCATCAGCGCGCCCAGCAGCAGCATGCTGTATTCGTTCAGGTCGCGCATCAGTTCGCGCGACACCACCAGCAGCACGGCGGCGAGGATCACCGCGAACTGCGAGCCCATACCGCCCAGCACCACAATCGCCAGCACAAAAGCGGACTCGGCGAAGGTGAAGGATTCCGGGCTGACGAAGCCCTGGCGGGCGGCAAACAGCGTGCCGGCGAAACCGGCGAACGCCGCGCTGATGGTGAACGCCGTCAGCTTGATGCGCGTCGGGCTCAGCCCCAGCGAGCGGCAGGCGATTTCATCGTCGCGCAGCGCTTCCCAGGCGCGGCCCAGCGGCATGCGCAGCAGGCGATTGATGACAAACAGCGTCAGCACCACCAGCAGCAGCGCCACCAGGTAGAGGAAAATAATGCGATCGCCGGGGCTATAGGTCAGGCCGAAAAAGTTATGGAAAGTATCCCAGCCGTCGCGGGCGCTGCGGCTGAACTCCAGACCGAAGAAGGTCGGTTTGGGGATCTGGCTGATGCCGTTCGGGCCGCCGGTGATTTCGGTATTGTTCAACAGCAGAATGCGGACAATCTCCCCAAATCCCAGGGTGACGATGGCCAGATAGTCGCCGCGCAGCCGCAATACCGGGAAGCCGAGCAGGAAGCCGGACAGGGCGGCCGTCAGGCCCGCCAGCGGCAGACTTTCCCAGAATCCCAGACCGTAGTAGTGGTTCAGCAGGGCGTAGGTATAGGCGCCGATGGCGTAAAAGCCGCCGTAGCCCAATACCAGCAGTCCGGACAGGCCGACGACGACGTTCAATCCCAGCCCCAGCATCACATAAATCAGCGTCAGGGTGGCGATATCCACCGTACCGCGCGACACCAGGAACGGCCAGGCGACGGCGGCGATGATCAACAGCGCCGCCAGCAGTTTCTGCCGCGGCGTGCTGCCGTCAAAGCTCGGCAATACCAGCGACGGGACGGCAAATTTCTTTATGCTCTGCTGGAAGAACGGGCGGATTAGCTGGAAGAAGAACACCACCACGCAGCCCGCGCCGATCCAGTACCAGCGCACCTGATCGGCCCCGCGCACCACCAGCCTGGTGCCGTCGAGCCCCAGTTGCATGCCCATGATAAATGCCGCCAGCACCAGCAGCATCAGCGCGGAAACCAATGCGTTGAACAGATTGAGCTGTTTCATACCTTCTCAACCTCCGGACGGCCCAGAATACCGGTGGGCATCACCAGCAGCACCGCGATTAACAGCGCGAACGATACCGCGTCCTTGTACTCGGTGCTCAGATAGGCCGAGGTCAGCGCCTCCGCCACGCCCAGAATCAACCCGCCGATCATCGCGCCGGGAATGCTGCCGATACCGCCCAGCACCGCGGCGGTAAAGGCTTTCATCCCGGCCATAAAGCCGATATAGGGGTTAATCACGCCGTAGAACTGCCCCAGCAGCACGCCGGCCACCGCCGCCATCAATGCGCCAATCACAAAGGTCAGCGAGATGACCCGGTCGGTGCTGATGCCCAGCAGGCTGGCCATCTTCAGATCTTCAGCACAGGCGCGGCAGGCGCGTCCCATGCGCGAATAGCGAATAAACAGCGTTAGCGCCAGCATCGCCAGGAACGTCACGATCCAGATGGTCAACTGCATGGTGCTTATCGTCGCGGCAAAGCCGTTACTCTCGCCCAGCGTCCACTGTCCGGTGACCAGGCTGGGCAGGGCGACGTCGCGCGAGCCCTGCGTCAGGCTGACGTAGTTTTGCAGGAAAATTGACATCCCGATGGCGGAAATCAGGGCGATCAGACGCTTGGAGGTGCGCACCGGCCGATAGGCGACGCGTTCGATGCTCCAGCCATAGGCGCTGGAAATCACCACGGCGGCGATAAACGCCACGCCGATCAGCAGCCAGCCGGCATCGATGCCCATCATCATCAGGGCGGCGATAACGATAAAGGAGACATAGCTGCCGATCATATACACTTCGCCGTGGGCGAAGTTAATCATGCCGATAATGCCGTAAACCATGGTGTAGCCGATGGCGATCAGCGCATAGGTGCTGCCCAACGTCAGGCCGTTGAACATCTGCTGAAGAAAGTAGAGGAACTGCTCGGACATACCTTAACCTTAAATTCTGCCCCCGCGTCTTGCGATAGCGGGGGCATGCGGTACTGAGGGATTAATACGGATTTGCTTGATTACTTCACGACGCTGGAAGTACCGTCTGCGTGCCACTCAAATACGCCAAACTCAAACCCTTTCAGGTCGCCTTTTGCATCCCAGCTTAACGGTCCCATCACGGTATCGACGGGTTTTGCCTTCAGATCGTTCGCCAGTTCTTCCGGCTCCGCGCTGCCGCTGCGCTCCATGGCGGTAGTCAGAGACTGTAATGCGGCATAGGTCGTCCAGACGAACGGACCGGTCGGGTCCAGCTTTTTCGCTTTCAGGGCATCCACCACCGGCTGGTTCGCCGGCACCTGATCGTAACGTTTCGGCAGCGTGACCAGCATGCCTTCAGACGCTTCGCCGGCGATATTGGACAGCGATGAGTTGCCCACGCCCTCCGGCCCCATAAATTTGGTGGTCATGCCGGCCTGACGGGCCTGGCGCAGGATCTGCCCCATTTCCGGGTAGTATCCGCCAAAATAAACGAAGTCCACGTTTTCTTTTTTCAAGCGCGCCACCAGCGTGGAGAAATCTTTATCGCCCGCCGTCACACCTTCAAACAGCACCACGTTCGCGCCGGCTTTTTTCAGGCTATCCTGCACCGAGCGAGCCAGACCTTCGCCGTATTGCTGTTTGTCATGCACCACGGCGATACGCTGCGGCTTGATGGTTTCGAGAATGTATTTCGCCGCGGTCGGGCCCTGATCGGAGTCGAGGCCGGTGGTGCGCAGCACCAGATTGTAGCCGCGGGTGGTCAGATCCGCGTTGGTGGCGGCGGGCGTAATCATGATCACGCCTTCTTCTTCGTAAATATCAGACGCCGGCTGGGTGGAGGAGGAACACAGATGGCCAATGACATAGCGGATACCGTCATTGATGACCTTGTTGGCGACGGCGACGGCCTGTTTCGGGTCACAGGCGTCATCATATTCAACGCCAACCAGTTTATTGCCGTTCACGCCGCCTTTGGCATTGATATCCGCAATGGCCTGACGGGCGCCGATGAACTCCATATCGCCATACTGCGCCACCGGGCCGGACATCGCGCCGACGACCGCTACTTTGAGATCCGCCGCGTTTGCCGCCTGACCGAGTGCGATTGCCATACAGCCCATCAGCAATATTTTGCTTTTACTCAATTTCATCCGTTTTACCCCAAGTTTTATTATGAATATTGCCGAAAATTTGACTGCCCACGTCATAAGATAACCTTTTTCTTATATGTAAGAACAGGTTAGGTTTAATATTAGGAATGAATTCTAATAAGGCTTTATTTTTCATATTATTAAACAGGAATTTTATGCTGCAAATCAACTCCCGCCGGCAGGAATAAGCGAAGATGACAGCATAAAATACTAGCCTTAAAATCCAGTGTTTAATTTATATATAGTCAGTTATGCTGCTTTATGCCTTAATTAATGACGTTTTACTCGAAAAATAGGCGGCGTAAAAAGCATTTTCCCTATTAACGGTAAAGAAGAAATTGCGTAACTGTTCCACTACAAGCCTACTACATTATTCTTCACTCATTTTATGGGGTGCCAGTAAATGAAACTAACCGTTGAGAATCTTGTTGAATTCAGTGACCAGGATAAAATTGATCTGGCGAAAATCTGGCCGCATCAGAATCTCGATCTTCTGCAGGCGGGGCTGACGCCGGAGCGCCGTATCTTTTCCGCCCGTTTTAACGATCGGCTGTTGGCCGGGGTGTTAGTGGAAATCAAAGGCGAATACGCTCAACTGAGCGATATGGTAGTGCGCGTGGAGACCCGACGCCGCGGCGTCGGCCTGTATTTGGTGGAAGAGGTCCTCAGGCAGCTACCCGGCGTCAAGGAGTGGTGGCTGGCGACGGCGGATCACGCGACGGTTAATGAAGAGGTGCTGGCGAGATTTATGCTTAGCTGCGGTTTTTCACCGGTATCCGGCGGCTGGCGCTATATAAAGAATGAAAATCAGTGAAGGCGGATAAAAACAAAACGACCGGGCAAGGGCGCCGGTCGCTTATGCTTTAATGCTGCGCTATCAGGCTTCTATCGCCATGCGCAGCTTTTTCATGGCGTTCTTTTCCAACTGCCGTACCCGCTCTGCGGAGACGCCATATTGGTCGGCCAGATCCTGCAAGGTGGATTTATTGTCGTCATCCAGCCAGCGGGCGCGAATAATATGCTGGCTGCGCTCATCCAGGCCTTTCAGGGCGTAGGTCAGTTTATCCGCCGCGTGGCCTTCCCAGTTATCCTCTTCAATGCCGTCGGCGAAATCAGACGATTTATCCTGTAGATACAGCATCGGCGACATGGCTTTGCCATCGTGCGTTTCTTCGTCCGGCGTCGGATCGAAGGTCATGTCCTGCGCGGCCATGCGCGACTCCATCTCACGCACGTCCTTGCTGGTCACGCCCAGCTCGCGGGCCACCAGCTCCACTTCGTCCTGATTAAACCAGCCGAGACGTTTTTTCGATTTGCGCAGGTTAAAAAACAGCTTACGTTGCGCCTTGGTGGTCGCCACTTTCACAATGCGCCAGTTACGCAGAACGTACTCGTGAATCTCGGCTTTAATCCAGTGCACGGCAAAAGAGACCAGACGCACGCCCACTTCGGGATTAAAGCGGCGCACCGCCTTCATCAGGCCGATGTTGCCTTCCTGAATCAGGTCCGCCTGCGGCAGACCGTAGCCGGAGTAATTACGGGCAACGTGGATAACAAAACGCAGATGCGACAGAATCAGCTGCTTGGCCGCTTCCAGATCGCCATGATAATGCAGTCGTTCAGCCAGAGCCCGCTCCTCCTCCGCCGTTAGCATCGGATAGGCGTTGGCGGCTCTAATGTAACCTTCCAGACTGCCTTGGGGTACCAGGGTGAAAGTTTGCATATCTTTGGTCATTCAACCTCTCTCAATTATGCGATGCCTCTCAGTAAGAAGACCGCTTGTGCGACCCGTCACGGACGAATCGCGATAATAACGCCGTTGTGCATCGGCGGGTCTTTCAGTAGCCCGACATAAGTTCAGACTGTGATTTTACTCACAAGTTCCTCTGATTTTATCCATTTTATTTAACATATCAAGATGAATACCCGAGGAAATCATACGCCCGCCGCGGTGAAAAAAACGTTGCGCCCGAGAGCGTTTCCCCTGTGCGCACGGCCTGAATCACAGGGGGAAGATTATAACAAAAAAAGATTACTGTGGTGTAAAACGACGTAAATGTTGCACCGTCGCCAGCCAGGCGGCCAGCCAGCCAATCATCCCGGCGACCAGCAACAGCAGCAGGGATTCATCCCAACTCAGCCCGGTTACTTTGAAGGTGGTGCCGAACACCGAGGCGACCTGAGTGACGGCGGCGTCCAGCTTCCACACCAGCGCCTGCGACAGGATCAGCGACAGCACGGCGCCGCCGAATCCCATAACGGCGCCGCCGTTCAGGAAGGGACGCAGGATAAAGCCATCCGTCGCGCCAATCAGCTTCATAACGTTAATGGTTTCGCGGCGGCTGAAAATACTCAGGCGAACGCTGTTGCCGATAACTAAAAAGACGGCGATAACCATCAGGACGCCAATGGTCGCGGAAATCTGTCCGACCAGGCTGGTCAAGGCCACCAGCCGGGCAAACCAGCTGTCGTCCATGCGGACTTCATCCACCCCCTGCGTCGCCGCCACGCGCTCGCGGAGCGTGGTGAGGGTGTCGGCGCTCTGGAAATTCATCCTGGGGGTGATAATGGCGACCGCCGGCAGCGGATTTTCTTCCAGCATATCCAGCGCGCCGCCAAAGCCGGACCAGTTGCGGAACTCGCCCATGGCGTCATTGCGCGACAGATAATTGACCTTTTCGACCCCTTCTTCCGACTGAAGCCGGGTAATCACCGCCTGCGCGGCGTTATCGTCCAGGGATTTGTCCAGATAGACGGTCAGCTGCGGCGTGGGATACCACTGCGCCGCCGCCTGGCTGACGTTTTTCCACACCAGGTAACAGATACTCGGCAACGCCAGGGAGATCGCAATCACCATCACGGTCAGCAGCGTCGCCAGGGGCTGGCGCAACATATCGGCCAGGGTATTGCTCCAGGCGTAACGCCACTGTTCCCGCCAGCCGCCGCGCAGCGATTTGGCCTTTGCGCCGGTTTTCTTCAGGTTACGGGCATTATTCGCCATGATGGTTTCCCCCGATCATGCGGCCGTCGGAGAGCGTCAGCACCCGATAATTGCGTCGGGATATCAGCCCGGTGTCATGGGTCGCCATCAATACCGTTACGCCCACCCGGTTGAACTCTTCAAACAGGCGCAAAATGCCTTCGGACAGCACATCGTCCAGATTACCGGTCGGTTCGTCCGCCAGCAGCACGGCGGGTTTATTGACCACCGCCCGCGCAATGCCGACGCGCTGCTGCTCGCCGCCGGAAAGCTGGATAGGGTAGTTGCGGGCCTTATCCAGCAGGCCGACCTTGTCCAGCGCCGCGGAGACCCGGCGGCGGATATCTTCGCTGGTGGCGCCGGCAATGATCAGCGGCATCGCCACGTTGTCATAAACGGTACGCTCCATCAGCAGATGGTGATCCTGGAAGATCATCCCGATCTGGCGGCGCAGAAACGGCACCTCGCGCTTTGTTAAGCGGCTGATATTGTGCCCGCTGAACAGAATCTGACCGGCGCTGGGGCGTTCAATCCCGCAAATCAGCTTCAGCAGGGTGCTTTTCCCCGCGCCGGAGTGGCCGGTCAGGAAGGCCATCTCCGCCGGGCGCAGATGAAAATCCACCCCCTGCAGGGCCTGACGTCCGCCGCGATACGCTTTACTGACCTGTTCAAAACGAATCATCCGTTTTTAATCCTCTCGGGCAAAAAGTGCCTCAATAAAATCGTCGGCCTTGAACGGCCGTAAATCTTCGATGCCTTCACCCACCCCGATATAGCGGATGGGAATGCCAAACTGGTCGGCGATGGCGAAAATCACCCCGCCTTTGGCGGTGCCGTCAAGCTTGGTCAGCGAGATGCCCGTCAGCCCGACGGCCTCGTTGAACAGCTTCGCCTGACTCACCGCGTTCTGTCCGGTGCTGGCGTCCAGCGTCAGCATGACTTCGTGCGGCGCGTCTTCATCCAGCTTTTTCATCACCCGCACGATCTTTTTCAGCTCTTCCATCAGATGGGCTTTGTTCTGCAGGCGACCGGCGGTGTCCGCAATCAGCACATCCACCCCGCGCGCCTTGGCGGCCTGGATGGCGTCGAAAATCACCGAGGCGGAGTCGGCCCCGGTATGCTGCGCCACCACCGCGACATTGTTGCGCTGGCCCCAGACCTGAAGCTGCTCGACCGCGGCGGCGCGGAAGGTATCTCCCGCCGCCAGCATCACCGATTTGCCCTGGGCCTGAAACTGGCGCGCCATTTTGCCGATGGTGGTGGTTTTGCCCACGCCGTTCACCCCGACCATCAGGATCACGTAAGGCGTTTTGCCTTCGATATCCAGCGGCTCATCAACCTTAGCAAGGATCGTCGCCATTTCTTCTTTCAGCTTAACAAAAAGCGTATCAGCATCTTTCAGCTGTTTGCGATTGGCGTGCTCCGTCAGATTGGCGATGATCTTGCGCGTGGTTTCAACGCCCACGTCCGCAGTCAGCAGCTGCTCTTCCAGCTCTTCAAACAGATCATCGTCGATTTTCTTACCGCGAAACAATCCGATAAATCCTGAACCCAGATTCTGGCGGGTTTTCACCAGGCTGCGTTTCAGGCGGGCGAAGAACCCCTCTTTGGTGGGACGCTCTTGCTCGTGCGTCGCCGGAGCGGCGTGATCGGCTTGCCGGCTTTCCGGTTCGGCCTCAACGACCGGCGCCGTTTCCTCAGCTAACGGTTCAATCGCCGCCGGCGCGCTATCCGCTACCGGTTCCGCCGTCGGCTCGCTTTCCTGCGCCAAGGCATGCGCGGCGACATGCGTTTCTTCCGGCGGCGCCGGTTCGGTCGGGGCTTCGTTTTCCCGAGCGGGGGATGCGCCGGATGCGGTTTCAGGTACGGATTCGGAGAGCCGATGGTCATCGGCGTCCGTTGCGGGTTCCGCCGCCGGCGTATCCGCGGCTTCGGGTTTATCTTGCGGTTGCTGTTGTTGTTCTTCTTCCTGTCGGCCTAATCCCAGCCAGGAAAAAAAACCGCGCTTCTTCTCTTTTGTCATGTTGCAATCGCGCTCCACGCCGCTCACTGCAGCGAATCAATAATGAAAATCAGACTATTTTGCCTATAAACCACAAGTTTAACACTTTCCTTTCGGCAGCAACACGCAACCGCGGGGAACAATGGCCGACAATCTCGGTAACCGGATATGTCAAAGCGGCAATCCGCGACTTTTCAGGCGCGTTGCCGCAACAACGCTATCTTAACATTCCCTCAACCCCTAACCGCCGTTAGAATAGCGGCTAAATTTTTCCGACTGTGTCGGCTGGCTTGTCCGGTTCGGCAATCAATATGTGAGCTATGGCTAAAAAAAACGCATCGTCAGCCGCCGGACAGATCCGAATCATCGGTGGTCAGTGGCGCGGCAGAAAACTTCCGGTTCCCGACAGTCCCGGCTTACGGCCCACTACCGACCGGGTGCGGGAAACCTTGTTCAACTGGCTGGCGCCCGTGCTCCAGCAGTCGCGCTGCCTGGACTGCTTCGCCGGCAGCGGCGCGCTGGCTTTGGAGGCGCTATCGCGCTATGCCGCCCACGCCACGCTGTTGGAAACGGAGCGCGCCGTGGCGCGTCAGTTAACGCAAAATCTGACGCTGCTGCGGGCGGAAAACGCGCTGGTCGTCAATACTGATACTTTGCACTGGCTGGCTCAGGCCGGCGAGCCGTTTGACGTGGTGTTTGTCGATCCGCCGTTTCGCCGGGATTTGCTCAACCAGACGCTGATCCTGCTGGAGCGGCAGGGCTGGCTGGCGCCGGAAGCGTGGATTTACGTGGAAACCGAGGCGGAGAATAGTCATCTGACGATACCGGACGGCTGGCTGCTGCATCGTGAGAAAATCGCCGGTCAGGTGGCGTATCGTTTATATCTTCGCCAAGAGAACAAAGGGGCACGCGGTGATATGGATTAATCTGGGCCGTTTATTGATGCTGGGAGTGTGGGGATTTCTGATCGTTAACCTGATCCATCCTTTTCCCCGGCCGCTGAATATTTTTATGACGGTGGCGATGGCGTTTACCATCCTGATGCATGGTTTCCAACTGCTGCTGTTAAAGTCCAGCCAGCCGAAAGAGAACCCATCGCTGACCTGGGGGCTGCAGGCGCGCATTTTTCTGTTTGGCGTATTTGAACTGCTCGCCTGGCAGAGCAAGCAGCCTAAACCGCCAAAGAAGTAATCGCCCTATTCCGGCGGGCGCCGGGGTCAAGGCGTCAGCCGGTATCAGCGTTCGGAGCGGGTTACCGGGGCGTCAGTTTTTTTTGCCGGGAAGGTAGGGGAAATGCGTGACGTTATCGCCCAGTTCGGAAATCCGGGCGCTGCCCTTTTCAGTGACGGCGTCGATACGGATCACGGCCTGTAAGGGAATGAAGCTGCGGCTGACGCCGGAAAATTCGGTTTTCAGCTTTTCGGTGGAAGGGTCGACCAGCAGCGTTGATTGGCTGTCGAAGACGAAATCGGCGATCTCAATAAAGCCAAACAGATTGCTGGGGACCAATTCACGCACGTAAAGCTGGTAGTTTTTACCATTATTCATAAACTGAATACGATAAAGCGCGGGTTCATTGCTCATTCAACCATACTCTCCTTCAACATATTTTATGTGCCGATCAACAAACCAAACGGGCCGATAACATAGCATGAAGCATCGGTATGCGCATCTGCCGCACCCGATGTTGTTTATCTTCCTCACAATCCCCTACACTGAATAAATAAAGGTTGGAGAGAGGTAAGCTGATGCCGGGTTTCCTTCTATACCGCCCTGTCTTATAGAATAAGGACAATTTATGCTTTGGTCGTTTATCGCCGTGCTCTTTTCCGGCTGGCTGTATGTCGATGCCAGCTATCGTGGTCCGGTATGGCAGCGCTGGCTGTTTAAACCCGTTACCCTATTATTGCTGCTGGCGCTGGCCTGGCAAACGCCGCTGCTGAGCGCGCCGGGCTATCTGATCGTCATTGGGCTGCTGGCCTCGCTGGTTGCCGATACTTTGCTGTTGCTGCCGACGCAGCGCATTCTCTATGCCTTTGGCGCCTACTTTCTCGCGCATCTGCTGTATACCGTCAGTTTTTTCACCAGCCAGATAACGCTCACCTTCTTCTGGCCGCTGGCGCTGGCGCTGATCGTTCTGGCGGCGGTGCTGATAGTGATTATCTGGAGCCGCCTGGATACGCAGCGCTGGCCGGTGTGCGCGTTCATCATTATGACCACGCTGATGGTCTGGGTGGCCGGCGAGCGTTATTTTGCCCTCGGCACGGACTATAATTTCTCGTTGCTGGCCGGCAGCGCGCTGCTGTTTATCGCCCATGCGGCCTGGCTTATTCATCATTACCGGATCAATTTCCGCGCCCATCAGGCGGTGGTGGCGGCCTGCTATTTCGGCGGCCATTTCCTGATCGTTCGTTCGCTCTATTTTTAATCACGGGCGGGGAAGCGAATCGCTGGATTAGCCTGATACGAGGGTGTAAAGTTGGCGATGAGAATCACTATCATCAACTCGGGAGGAAGGTATGCATTCTCATCAGCATCACCAGCACGGCGCTGAAAAACCGGCCTGCTGCCATAAACACGCCCGACAATCGTCACAGGCTGAAAAAAGCTGCTGTGCGGTAAAGCGCGCATCGGGCGCCGTCGCCAATACCGGCCGCGGACCGGAGCGGAGCGGGGCGGAAAGCGGCGATAATGCCGATTCGGACGATCCCGACGGCGGCGATAGCGACCGACCCGCCGGGCATCGGCGTTTCAGTTGGAAAGTCAGCGGGATGGATTGCCCCAGCTGCGCGCGCAAAGTTGAAAATGCCGTAAAAAATCTCACCGGAATAGAACAGGCTAAAGTACTGTTCGCCACCGAAAAACTGGTCGTCGATGCCCGCCGCGACGTACGAGACCAGGTCCAATACGCCGTTAAGCAAGCCGGTTTTACGTTGCAGGATATCATTCCGCAAACGCCTCTTTTTCCTGATTCGCGCCGTTTTATCGATGAATACGGCTTCCTGGCGCTGTTCGCATTGCTGGCGGCGGCAAGCTGGGGGCTTTCGCTGGTTAGCGAGTCCGGCGGGCGCATCGCTTTTATCGCCACCACGCTGGTCGGGCTGGCGCCGATCCTGCAAAAAGCGTGGCGGCTTATCCGTTCCGGTACCCCTTTCGCGATTGAAACCCTGATGAGCGTGGCCGCGATCGGCGCATTACTGATTGGCGCCGCCACGGAAGCCACGGTCGTGCTGCTGCTGTTTATGCTGGGCGAACAGCTGGAGTCCTACGCCGCCCACCGCGCCCGGCGAGGGGTCAGCGCCTTAATGGCGTTGATCCCCGAAGAGGCCACGGTGGTCAGAAATGAACGCCGCGTTCGCGTGCCGATCGCCGAGCTGTTTCCCGGCGATATTATTGAAGTCGCCCCCGGCGACCGGTTGCCGGCCGACGCCGTATTGCTGACCGCCGGCGCCAGTTTTGACGAGAGCGCGCTGACCGGGGAATCGGTTCCGGTTGAACGGGTACGGGACGAGAAGGTGGCGGCCGGCTGTCTGTGCGTCGACCAGATGGTGCAACTGCGGGTGGTTTCAGCGCCGGGCAATAGCGCGATCGACCGTATTCTGCAGCTGATCGAGCAGGCGGAAGAGCGCCGGGCGCCGATAGAGCGCTTCCTCGATCGTTTCAGCCGTTACTACACGCCGGCCGTTATGCTGCTGTCGTTGCTGGTTATTCTGATTCCGCCGCTATTGCTGGCGCAGCCCTGGCAGGAGTGGATTTACCGCGGGTTGACGCTGTTGCTGATCGGCTGTCCCTGCGCGCTGGTGATATCCACCCCGGCGGCGGTCGCTTCCGGCCTTGCCGCGGCGACCCGCCAGGGGGCGCTGATTAAGGGCGGCGCGGCGCTGGAGTCGCTGGGCGGCATCCGTACCGTCGCCTTTGATAAAACCGGCACGCTGACCGAAGGCAAACCGCAGGTTACGGATATTGTGCCCGCCGCCGGCGTCAGCGAGGCCGCGCTGCTGGCGCGTACCGCGGCGGTGGAGTCAGGTTCGCGCCATCCGCTGGCGAAAGCCATCGTGCAGCGGGCGCTGGCGGCGAGCGCCTTTCTGCCCGTCGCGGAGCAGCGCCGGATGCTGGCGGGCATCGGCGTGGCGGGGACGATCGCCGGCAAACGGCTTCAGGTCAGCTCCCCGGCCAGGCTGGCGGCAGGCACGCTGGATGCCGACTGGCGGCAACGCGTCGATGCCTTGGAAAATGAAGGGAAAACGGTGGTGGTGGTGCAGGAGGAGAGCCGCGTGCTCGGTTTGCTGGCGCTGCGGGATACGCTGCGCAGCGATGCGCGATCCGCGCTAAGCCGGCTCCAGGCGCTGAATATCCGCTGCGTGATGCTGACCGGGGACAACCCGCGAGCCGCCGCGGCCATCGCCGGCGAGCTGGGCATTGATTTCCGCGCCGGTTTGCTGCCGGCGGATAAAGTGACGGCCATCGGCGAACTTAATCGGCAACGTCCCACCGCCATGGTGGGGGACGGCATTAACGACGCCCCGGCAATGAAGGCGGCGACCATCGGCATCGCCATGGGCAGCGGCACGGACGTGGCGCTGGAAACCGCCGACGCCGCGCTGACCCACAGCCGTCTGGACGGGTTGGCCGCGATGATCCGGCTGTCGCGGGCGACGAACCGCAATATTCGCCAGAACGTGACCATCGCCCTGGGGCTGAAAGCGCTGTTTCTGATCACCAGCATTATGGGGATTACCGGGCTGTGGCTGGCGGTGCTGGCGGACTCCGGCGCCACGGCGCTGGTTACCGCCAACGCGCTGCGCTTGCTGAAGAAACGGGATGGGTAAAGGCGGTCAAACGTTGTCGGCAAAGCACCGGGTTTTGCCGGCACGCGGCGCTTATCCCCCTTTGCGCAGCAAATACCGATACGGCAATTGCTCGGTGACCTGCGCCAGCAGGTCGTGTTCCATATAACGGCAGAAACCGGGAATATCGCGGGTGGTCGCCGGGTCGTCCGCCAGCACCAGCAGCGTTTGCCCGGTCGCCATCTGGCGTACCGCTTTGCGTACCATCATCACGGGTTCCGGGCAGCGCAGTCCCTGGGCGTCAAGGGTTATATCGGGATTGGCGAAGGGATCGGTCATCAGGGCTCTCTGCGATAGATGCAATAAAAAACCGCCATAGTTTACGCCGGGGATTTTTCGGCGCAAGCCGCGACAACGTTTGCGTAAAAAACAACCATTGCATTGCCGGAGCAAATGCGTATCATGCGCCGCTAGCGGCGGCCCGGAAGGGCGGCGGCTAAAAAGAGCAGGACGTTTCTTGGGTTCCCTCACCCCAATAACCAAAAAGGTCGCATATATGTATGATTTTACTCCCCGGCAGCGGCTTGTGGCGCTGATCTGGCTTACGTTGTTTCATATTCTGATCATTACCTCCAGTAATTATCTGGTACAGCTTCCGGTGTCGATTTTGGGTTTTCATACCACCTGGGGCGCCTTCACTTTTCCGTTTATTTTTCTGGCCACCGATCTGACCGTAAGGATCTTCGGCGCGCCGCTGGCGCGACGTATCATTCTGACCGTGATGGCGCCCGCCCTGCTGATCTCCTATCTGGTGTCGGCCCTGTTTTACCAGGGGACGTGGCAGTCATTCGGCGCGCTGGGGCAGCTCAATATCATCGTGGCCCGCATCGCCTGCGCCAGCTTTATGGCGTACGTGCTGGGGCAGATTCTGGATGTGCACGTTTTCAACCGGCTGCGGCGGCGCAACGCCTGGTGGGTGGCACCGGCGGTATCCACCGTCTTTGGCAACCTCAGCGATACGCTGGCCTTTTTCTTTATCGCCTTTTATCGCAGCAGCGATCCTTTTATGGCCGCGAACTGGATTGAAATCGCCCTGGTGGACTACACTTTCAAGCTGCTGATCAGCCTGCTTTTCTTCCTGCCGATGTATGGCGTTATGCTGAATATGGTGCTGAAACGCCTGAGCGAACAGCAGCCCGGCGCGCCTTACCGGCCCGCGGCGAGCCGCCGCTAGGCCGGTATCGCGGCAAAGACGGCCGCAAACCGGCTGTTTTTACCGATCGAATAGCGTGCGATAATGTTTTATCCGTTCCAATAAAAAGAGAAAGGGAACCCTAATGCCGAATGTAGTGAAATACCTCGGAATGAGCGTGTTGGTTGTTATGCTTGCCGCCTGCGACGGCGATGCGAAAGACGCCGCGCCGGCGCAGGACAAGCCGGCGGCGGAAGCGGCGGCCGGCCAGAATATTGAATTGCTGTCCGGCAAGGTCGCCTTTACCCTGCCGGCCGATATGAGCGATCAAAGCGGTAAACTGGGTACTCAGGCCAATAATATGCACGTCTACGCCAACGCCAGCGGGCAAAAGGCGGCGATCGTGATTCTGGGCGATAACACCACCGAAGAGTTATCGGTGCTGACGCAGCGTCTGGAAGATCAGCAGCGCACGCGCGACGCCAATCTCCAGGTGGTGACCAATAAAACCATCGAGGTGGACGGGCAGAAACTGCAACAGCTGGACAGCATTATCACCAGCAGCGGCCAGCAGGCTTATTCCTCGGTGGTGCTGGGCAAGGTGGACGATCGTCTGCTGACGCTGCAAATTACGCTGCCGGCGGATAACCAGCAGCAGGCGCAGGCTGAAGCGGAAAGCATTATTCAGACGCTGAAGCTGAAATAGCCGCCGTATCCCCTTCTTCTTTCAGGCCGCAGGGAACTCTCCTGCCGCCTGAAACCCATGGGGATAGCGCCGACGGGAAAAACGCCGCTGGATGGCGCGTGATACTTGTCCGATAATTGGCGCTTCGCGTAATCCCCTCACCGAGCCGATTTGCGCATTCTTTTATTTTAACTTTTGATATCAACATAATGACCCGTTCTCCCCGATCGACGGCTTGGCTGCGCGTCGTCAGCCTTGCTCTGGCCGCGTTTATTTTTAACACCGCTGAATTTGTCCCTGTCGCCTTACTGTCCGACATCTCCGCCAGCTTTTCGATGAGCGCCGCGCAGGTGGGGTTAATCATCACCATCTATGCCTGGGTGGTGGGCGTGATGTCGCTGCCCTGTATGCTGCTTTCCAGCAAGATGGAGCGTAAGCGGCTGTTGATTAAAATTTTTATTCTGTTTGTCGCCAGCAATCTGTTATCCGGCCTGGCGTGGAACTTCTGGGTATTGGTGATCGCCCGTATCGGCGTGGCGCTGTCCCACGCGGTTTTCTGGTCGATAACGGCATCGCTGGCGGTGCGTCTGGCGCCCAGGGATAAAAAAGCGCAGGCGTTGAGCCTGCTGGCGACGGGAACCGCGCTGGCGATGGTGCTGGGTCTGCCTCTGGGCCGGGTGATCGGCCAGTATTTAGGCTGGCGCGTCACTTTTTCGATTATTGGCGCGGTTGCCGCTGTGGTTATGTTGGTGATGATGAAACTGCTGCCCGAGCTGCCCAGCAGTCATGCCGGTTCGCTAAAAAGCGTGCCGGAGCTGTTCAAACGGCCGGCGCTGCTCTGCGTCTATGGTTTGACGGTGGTGGTGGTCACCGCCCATTTTACCGCTTACAGCTACATCGAACCCTTTGTGCAAAAGGTGGCATTGATGAGCGACGGCTTTATCACCGCGCTGCTGCTGTTATTCGGCGGCGCCGGGATCCTCGGCAGCATGCTGTTCAGCCGTTATAGCAACAAATATCCGGCGGGATTTTTGATCGCCGCCATCGCGTTATTGTTCCTGTGCCTGCTGCTGCTGTTGCCGCTTTCTTTCAGTCGCGCCAGCCTGTCGCTGGTATGCTTCGCCTGGGGCGTGGCGATTATGGCCATCGGTCTGAGTATGCAGGTCAAAGTCCTGACGTTGGCCCCCGATGCGACGGACGTCGCCATGGCGCTGTTTTCCGGCATTTATAATGTCGGCATCGGCGGCGGCGCGTTGCTCGGCAATCAGGTGATTACCCACCTGAACCTGACGGAAATCGGTTTTATCGGCGCCGCGCTGGCGCTGATCTCGCTGGGATGGTGTATTTTTATTTTCAGGCGTTATGCTCAAGCTTTAGACAATACGGTTATCAACTGATTGCCGGTTTTTAGGTGAGGGGTTATGGGTTCACAGTATGCGCGTCTGATTACCCTGGCGGCGGTTGGGGCGACAACCGTCGCGCTCCTGTTGTTTATGATGAAACTGTTTGCCTGGTGGTACACCGGGTCGGTGAGTCTGCTGGCGTCGCTGGTGGATTCCCTGGTGGATATCGCCGCGTCGCTGGTGAATCTTCTGGTGGTGCGCTACTCGCTGCAGCCGGCGGATCCCGAACATACGTTCGGCCACGGCAAGGCGGAGTCTCTGGCGGCGCTGGCGCAGAGCATGTTTATCTCCGGCTCCGCCCTGTTTCTTATTTTGACCGGCTTACAGCATACGATGACTCCCCGGGCGCTGCATGCGCCGGAGGTGGGGATAGGGGTGACGGTTGTCGCTTTAGCGTCAACCCTGTCGCTGGTGGCATTTCAGCGCTGGGTGGTTAAACGCACCGGGAGCCAGGCGGTGCGGGCGGATATGCTGCACTACCAGTCCGACCTGCTGATGAACGGCGCGATTCTGGCGGCGCTGGTATTAAGCTGGCGGGGCGTAACCCATGCCGATGCGCTGTTTGCGCTGGGCATCGGGATTTATATTCTGTACAGTGCGCTGCGGATGGGCTACCAGGCCGTGCAGTCGCTGCTGGATCGCGCGTTGCCGGATAATGAGCGCGACGCTATCGTTAATATTATCTCCGGCTGGCCGGGCATCAGCGGCGCGCACGCTTTACGCACCCGCCGCGCCGGGCCTACCCGGTTTATCCAGCTTCATCTGGAGATGGATGACGCGCTGCCCCTGGTGCAATCGCATCAGATTGCCGACGATCTGGAGCAGGCGTTGCTAAGGCAATTCCCCGGTTCTGATATTATTATCCATCAGGATCCGATTTCAGCGGTGCCTGAAGAGCAAAGGGGGCTATTGAATGTGTAGTCCGGCGCGGGTCCGGCAGCGATGCTCCGCCGGTTTATGCGTGCAACAGCATGGATCGTGAAAATTACAGCATAATTTTGCCTGACCTGAATCAATTCAGCCGCCGGTATTTGTTATAATATGCCTCTATTAAAATTTAGAGGGATGACGTCGACATAACTGGCGACGGTCAATTGGCGATAGAAAAATCCTGCGAAATTACATCTACAAGTCCAGAGGTTGTCATGATTAAAAGAATCGGAGTATTGACGAGTGGTGGTGATGCACCCGGAATGAATGCGGCAATTCGCGGTGTGGTGCGTGCTGCGCTGACGGAAGGGCTGGAGGTTTTCGGCATTTATGACGGCTATCTGGGGTTGTATGAAAATCGGATGGAGCAGTTGGATCGCTACAGCGTGTCGGACGTTATCAACCGCGGCGGTACTTTCCTCGGTTCTGCCCGTTTTCCTGAATTCCGCGAAGAAGACGTGCGCGAAGTCGCCGTGCAGAACATGAAGGACCAGGGGCTTGACGCCCTGGTGGTTATCGGCGGCGACGGTTCCTATATGGGGGCCAAGCGACTGACGGAAATGGGTTTTCCCTGTATCGGCCTGCCCGGCACCATTGATAACGACGTGGCGGGCACCGACTACACCATCGGTTATTTCACCGCGCTGGAAACGGTATTGGAAGCGATTGACCGCCTGCGCGATACCTCTTCATCGCACCAGCGTATTTCCATCGTGGAAGTGATGGGGCGCCACTGCGGCGATTTGACGCTGGCGGCGGCGATTGCCGGCGGCTGTGAGTTTATCGTGCTGCCGGAAGTGCCGTTCAGTCCGGAAGATCTGGTGAGCGAGATCCAGGCCGGCATTGATAAAGGCAAGAAACACGCCATTGTGGCGATTACCGAGCATATTTGCGATATCGGCGAGCTGGCCAAGTATATCCAGCAGGAAACCGGCCGCGATACGCGCTCCACGGTGCTGGGGCATATTCAGCGCGGCGGCTCTCCGGTGGCCTATGACCGTATTCTGGCCTCCCGCATGGGCGCGTATTCGATAGAACTGCTGTTGCAGGGCTACGGCGGCCGCTGCGTCGGTATCCAGAATGAAAAGCTGGTGCACCATGACATTATCGACGCCATTGAGAACATGAAGCGCCCCTTCAAGGGCGACTGGCTGGAAACGGCGAAGAAGCTGTTCTGATCCCGCGCCACGCTTTCGCCTGAAATCTCGCACCATCCCGCTGTTGCCAGCGGGATTTTTAACGCCTTGATTTTGCCGATCGTCGGGAGAGCATCGCGCAGCCCGGCGGCGATATATAACTGAAAGATATATAAAAAAGGCATTTATTATTTTTTACCGGCGCCCAAAGCTGTTAGCCTGCAAATTACCCTTTCTCTCCTTAATGGTTTTGTCCATTCGCCGCTATGAATATCGATCTTCGCCAGCTGCGCCACTTTATCGCCCTGATTGAGCATCGCAATTTCACGTCGGCGGCGCAGGCGACGAAACTTTCCCAGTCCGCGTTCAGCCGCAGTATCCAGTCGCTGGAACAAACCATCGGCGCTCGCCTGATCGACCGCAATAACCAACTGGAGCCTACCCCCAAGGGGCTGATCGTACTGGAACACGCGCGCCGCCTGATTAATCAGACCCACGATCTGTTCAACGACGTGCAGCAGTTCAACGGCAAAGAGGCCGGAGAGGTACACTTTGGCTGCGGCCCCGCGCCGGCGGCCTGGCTGATGCCGCAGGTGATAGGCGCCTTTTCCCGCCAGTATCCCAAGGCGAGGATGGTATTTCGCGTCGATAACTGGCAGGCGCTGGGCCATCGGCTGACGGCGGAAGAGCTGGCGTTTATCGTGGCGGATTCGCGCAACTTTGAATTCGACGCCCGCTATCAGGTGCAGCCGCTGAGCCAGCACCGCTGGGGATTCTGCTGCCGCGAAGGGCACCCTTTGGCGGCGTTCGACGAGATCGCCGTCGACCAGCTGTTCGCCTATCCGCTGGCGGCCACCATTCGTCCGCCCAATCTCCACCGCGCGCTGGTGCAGCTCAGCGGCAAGCAGGACATTCGCACCAGCATCGAGTGTGAAAACGGCTATAGCCTGCTGGACGTGGTGCGCCATTCGGACGCCATCGGCACCACCAACCATTTCCACATCCCGAAGCAGCAGGGCATCCATATGTTGAAAATCGCCGGTCTGGATGACGACGCCGACGAGTTTTATACCCACTACGGCATCATCTGTCTGGCGGACGCCCGCCTGCCGCTGCTGGCGCGCAAACTGATTGAAACCTTCACGCAGGTCGATCATGACCTGCATGGTTCCGCGGCGTCGCTATAACGGCGTAACGCTGAAATCGCTGATCGCCTGCCGCGAGTACACGGTGCGGAAACCGAAATGGCCCGGCGCGGGCGCCGCCGGATACGCGGCGCGAAAATAGAGGGCGTCATCCACCAGAAAGCGGGTTTCGTGGCGATCGACCTCAATAACCACCTGGTAACGATGGTTGGGCCGCAGCAGATGGCCGGCGTCGGTATATTCTCCCAGCAGCGCGCGTTCCCCCTGTCCGTTGTAGTAACGAAAGCGCGTGGTGCTGTTCCAGTTGCCGCCCATGCCGACGTAGTACAAATCCAGATTGTCGTACTCGCTCAGCCGGCCGTGGCGCGTAAAGAGGTTGCCATGGGCCGGATCGCGCGCCGCCCAGAACTGGTTGAGATCGGACAGGCGATCGTGCGGTCCGTCGGCCACCAGCACTTCGCGCGCAAAGGCGATGCGGTAGGCGCCGGCAAGCGGCGCGTCCAGCCAGAGCGTCAGCCCGGCGGCGCTCTCCAGCGTCAGGCGTTCGTCATCGGCCCGGATGGCCGTGCGCTGGGGATCTTCCTGCTCCACCCGCCAGCGCCGGGGCTGACCGCGCGGGTCGGTCGACCAGGTGAGCGCGTAGCGGTGCGGATCCTCCGCCGCCTCGCGCTCGTCATCCGCGCCGGCCGGATGCGTTTCCTGGAGTGAAGACAATAGGGTGGTGCTTTCAGTGCAACCTGAATACGTCATTTTGATGTCCTGTTTAATCTCCGCCTGCCCGGCGGAATCAATGTGAGGAAGGGATATCGTCCAATAAGGCCAGCAAGGCGATGGCCGCCAGCCCCCACTGCGCCACGGCGTTTGTCGCCAGATTGGACGCGATGGCGCTGTCCGAATGTTTGTCGATTAACGAGTCGACGACGGCCTCGTCAATCGGGTAGAGCGCCTCGGGCGGCGCAATGCGCCGCAGCGCTTTGCCCGGATTGGCGATGCCGCCGCTGCCGTCGTTGAACTCGCTCCAGGCCCGCTGCGCCAGCGATCGATCGCGTAGCCGCCAGGCGGCGAAGGCGGTCAGCCGGGCGTGGCCCTGCGCCAGATTCAATTTCTTCACCGGTTTGCCGACAAAGGCGCTTAACGCGACGGGGTCATTGTATAACCGGCAGTAATCCAGCCAGGCGCGGGTAAAGCCGGGATCCGGCAGCACCTCAAGCAGTTCGCCGGCGATCTCCGCCAGACCGAAGACGGCGCTCAGGTGGGAGATCGCTACCCGATCCGGCGGCGCGGGGGAAAAGCGGCCGCTGTCAGGATCGATTTCGGCGACGCCGGTGAAAAAGCCGTGCGGCTGGGCGGCGATGGTTTGCATGCTATTCAGCAGGCGTTCGCGCATCGCCGGATCGCCGTGCCGCTCCCAGGCCGTCAGCCAGGCCGCGGCCACGGCGCCCCAGTCGGTGCCAAAATAGAGGCTGACGTGATGCGGCTCAGCGGGCAGGGTCTGCCCGATCTTGCGGCCGGGCACCACGTCGCGCAGGGCGCGTACGCCTTCGATCTGCTCATCCATCAGTTCGCCGATGCGCTCATCGGCGGTGAGGTAGTAGAGAAAACGGCGGTTGGCCGCCGTGGAGATCCTAAGCTGTTTGGCGCTGTCTCCCCAGTGGCGCACGTTGTGCCGCGAGCCTAAGGGACGGAAGCGCCCCAGATGGTAAACGTCCACCTCGCCGGTATGGCGGGTCATGGCCTCCGCCATGCGAAACGCCTCCGCCCGGCCGCTGTGCAGGAAGTAGTGCCACAGCCACAGATCGGTGCTGAGCTCCGAGTTATCCCAGGCGTAGCCCCCGACGTCGTAACGCCAGACGTGGCGGTCGCTGTCGTAGGTGTGCATCACGTCGCCAAAGTCCCAGAAGCCGTACCATTTCCGCTGTTCCACCTCCTGGAGATAGAAATCGAAATACCAGGCCAGCTGGTTTTCCAACTGCGCGCGTTGCGGCGAGGAGGGCGAGGCTGAGGCCGGAGCCCATAGCGGGCCGAACGCCCTGGCGCGGGACAGATCCTGCGCCTGCGCCACCAGCAGCGGGGGCTGTTGCATGCGCTGCGCCAGCGCGACGAAACCGGCGTTGTCCGGCGTGGCGGAGAGAATATCGATAAACAGCTCGCTGGTGCGCGCCACGCCGAGCGGCGAGGTAAAGCCGGGTTCGTAATCCTCGTAGGTGATCTCCAGCCCTTCGCGCTGCGCGGCGAAGGTATCCTGCCCCAGGCCGTCGTGGTAGAAGCGCATATCCATCGGCTCCGCCGTGGGCGACCACAGCCATAGCGTCACCGTCGCCCGGTCGGTATGGGCGTTATTAATCTCCAGGCAGGCCGGGTAGCTCTGCCAGAAGTTGCGGATGCCGAACGCCACGCCGCCCTGCGGCGTGCCCAGATAGCCGACGCCCGCCGCCCGATCGCCGGTGGCGGACAGCAGCCAGCCTTGCCCCTCTTTGGTCCGTTTGTGGATCTGAAAGCCATCGGGGTGATGCTGCGTCAGCCGATAGCTGCCGAACGCCGGGATATGATGCAGCCGTTTCCCCACCGCCGGGGGAAATTCCGCTACCGGCGGCGTCGCTTTGCCGCTCAGCTGCGCGTCGATAACGGCGGCGCCGGCATTGCGGCGCAGCCCGGTAAGGCCGCGCACCGCTTCCCGGAACACGCCGCCCCGATCGGAGGCGAAGCGCACATGGCGATCGTGCAGCTCCCCCTGCAAGGGAACGTCGAACGCCAGCCCCAATCCCTTCAGACTCTGGTCGGGATCGTCGTGGTCATAGATCAGGGTATGCACCACGCGCAGCGACGCGGAGTCGGCGTAGCCATACAGCCGAATGACAAACGGGATCTGCGTGACGCCCTGCCGCTGACGATGATGATGGGCGCCGCGCAGCGCGATAACCGTGCGTTGCGGTCCGCGCTGCTCCACCGTCACCGTCTCGATCTGGCCCTGGTACTCATCCAGCGTCAGCACCCTGTCGCTCTCTGCGCCGGCCTGCACGCGCAGCACCAGCCGCCCCTGCGTCAATGCCAACCGCCGGTCCTGCCAGATTTCCTCAATCAGATGGGGGCCGGATTTGGGGATCAGGCAGCGGATACGGCCGGTATCCACCGTCCATCCGCGATCGTTCTCGCTGATCATTTCCTCAGCGGGGGCGGACGCGGGCGGGGCGGGCCGCAGCGTCAGCTTTTCGCCGGGCGGCTGCCGGCCCCCCAGCGCGTGGGCCGACCACTTGATGGAGCCGTCGGGCCAGCGGGCGAGGGGCCAGCTTTGCAGCGAATAGGCGCGCTGTCGCCCGTCGCTCAACTGGAAGTCGCTGTCGCCGCGCACCTGTCCTTGCGGCCAGGGAACCCCCCAGGTGACGCCGGCGAAAGAACGCGGAGCCTGTCCGTCCAGCCAGCGCAGGCGCACCTGCGGCGCCGCGGCGGCGGGCGACGTATTGTCAACCGATGCGGCGGGCGCCGCCGCCGCGCTTTTCCACAACGGCGTCGACAGCGCCAGCAATGTGCCGTCGCGCAGGAAACGTCGGCGTGAATAGGAGATCTTGCTCATCAAATCAGCCCTTGAAATCGTAACCGAAGGTCACGCCGAAGGTGCGCGGCTCGCCCAATACGCCGTACGCCGAGCCGTAGTCGCCGGACTTGGTGGTGCGGTAGTAGGTTTTATCCAGCGCGTTTTTCAGCCACAGCGACACATGCCAGCCATTGCCGCCCTGTTTGCCGTTCAGGCCGGTCGACAGATTGAGTACGCCATAGGCGGATTTGCGGGTGAATTCGGAGTTATCCACCGTGCCGTAGGCGGCGCTGCGCCACGCCCATTGCCCGGAAACAAAGGCTTGCAGGTTATACGGCGTCTCCCATTCATAGCGGACGCGGGTGTTGTAGCTCAGGCGCGGAGAGTTAAACACCCGCTGGCCGGTGAGATCGCAAGAGGAGGGCGCGCCGGCCAGCAGCGAGATTTCCGCCGGGCATCTGGCGTTGGTGAAGTTGAGATAACGCGCATCCAGCAAGGTGCCGTTCAGACTGACGGTCAGTCCGTCGATCGGCCGTAGCGCCAGCTGCGACTCCACGCCGCGCGAACGGATTTTCCCGGCGTTGATCAGATAGCTGCTGAGGGTTTCTTCATCATAGGCGGTGGTCTGGAAGTCGGTGACTTCGCTCCAGAACAGCGCGGTGTTCCATTCCACCTTACGTTGCAGCCAGTGGGTTTTCACCCCCAGCTCCGCCGCCCGGGTTTTCTCCGGTTTGATGTACAGCGAGTCGAGCCCCGCCTTTTGCGCGGCGCCGGAGGAGATGTTCAGTCCGCCGGATTTTTCCCCATAGCCCAGGGTAAGATAGGGAACGACGTTCGGGGTGGCGAACCAGTTCAGGTTCACCATGGCGGACGGCAGGTTATTGGTTTGCTCCAGCAGACCGGAGTCAAAATCGTTTTTGTTGATACGGCGGAACGATCCCTCTTTCTTCTCGCGGGTATGGCGCAGCCCGACCGTCACGTCCAGCGTATCCGTGGCGTGCCAGGTGGCGCGTCCGTAAGTGGAAAACAGCGTGTCGTCCAGCGCGCCGAAGCGCTGAACGAATTTTCCGGTATTTCCCGTCGAGCCGTACCAGTCGGTGACCTGACTGCCGTCGTAGTAATAGTCGTGGGCGAAGGTATCGAGGTTTTCTCCCCAGTAATCGACGCCCAGCGTGTAATCCAGCGCGCCGTTTTTCGGCGAATCCAGCCAGAAGCGCTGCGACCAGGTACGGTCGCGCACGTCCGCGCCGCTGTTGCGGTACAAGGGGATGCTCAGGCCGTCGGCGGTTTTGGGCAGTATGCGGAAATAGCGTATCGACGAAAGGGAGTGCAGGTTGAAACCGTTGGCGAGCCGCCAGTTGGCTTCCACCGCGCCGCCGCCCTGGGTAACGCGGTTGGAGCTTTCGTCGTCCAGCGCCACCTGGCGCCCCTTGACCACATTCACGCCCAATGCCGAGGCGCGCGCGCGGAACCGATCCGTGCCGCCCACTTCGTGACTGTCGATCAACACCATCACCGGACGGTTGGTGGCGTTGCTGTAGTCGCCGGTAATACGCAGGTTGAAAGCGTCATTGGGCTGATACAGCAGCTGGCCGCGTACGCCGTTGCTGGTGCTGCCGCCCAGCTTATGGCCGTTCTCCACGTTGGTGACGTAGCCGCCTTTTTCGGTGCGGGAAAGGTTGATGCGCCCGGCCCAGCTGTCGCTCAAGGCGCCGGACGCCATCAGTCTGGATTGCAGATAACCGCGCTGCCCCACCGACTGGCTGATTGAAAATTCCGGTCTGAACGTGGGCTTGCGGGTGCGGATATCCACCGCGCCTCCGGTGGTGTTAAAGCCGTACAGCATCCCCTGCGGGCCTTTCAGCACGCTGGCGCTTTCGATATCCAGCAGGTCGTTGGAGAGCATTCCCGGACGGGAGAGATAGACGCCGTCCTGAAAAAGGCCGACGCTGCTCGGCATGCCGATATTGATTTCGCTGCCGCCGCCATCGCCGATGCCGCGGATGGTGACGCGGGTATCCATCGCGTCTACCGCCGCGATATCGATGCCCGTCACCGCCTGGGACAGATCCTCAAAACGATACAGGCGCTCTTCTTCCAGCGTTTGGCCGTCGATGACCGTCGACAGCGTGGCCGGCGGCTGCGCCTGAACGCGCTGGGCGCTCACCTTCACCCGTTTGAGCTGCACCGCGGAACCGGGCGTTGATGGCGCGCCGTTTTTATTATCGGCGGCGGCTGGCGTTTGCGCCGACTGCGCATGCGCCGAAAGGGTTAAGGCGCAGCTCATTAAGGCTGGTGGCAGCCATAAATTACGTTTTTTAAAGTTCATGTGTCGTTCCGCATTTAATTAAAAAAAGCCCGCCTGTTGCCGTGAAATTCACGGCAATAATAGGTAAAAATAATATCGGGAGGAGAGGATCAGCGTATGGCTTTCAGATAGGAATCATCCAGCCATTGGTCCACGTCGAAAGGTTGCCGAATCAGGCGAACCTCGTAGGCCAGTTTCACCGCCTGTTTTAATTTCGCCACATAGGCGGCGTCCCATTCCGGAGACAGTCGCTCCGATAATGGCGGTAAGGTATCCCATTCGGCGCGTAATATGTTTTCCGGGTAACCGGATTGGGTCGCCAATAATTGAATAAAGGCGTCCTTGTTTTTTTCCGCGCTGCCCCAGGCCGCCGCTTCACGCTGTACTTTGACCAAACGCCGGAGAATATCCTCATTGCCCTGGGCGAATTTCTTATCCACCAGCAGAAAACCGCTTAGCTGCCCCGCGCCCTGTAAATCGCGGCTGGAAAGAGGGATTTCCGCCAGCCCTTTATCGCGCAGCGAGAGGATGTTGCTGCCGCCCCAGGTGGCGTCAATTTGTCCGGCGGCCAACGCCGCGCTGGCCGCCGCGAAGTCGAGGTTGATGATTTTGAGGTCGGATGCTTTCACCCCCTGGGAGTCCAGGGCGTTAACGAAGGAAAGCTCGGCCGCCGTACCGCGAAACAGCCCCACCCGTTTACCCTTTAAATCCGCCAGCTGATGGATGCCGGAACCCTTGGCGACGCCCAGATAGTGGTTTATGCCGCGTGCCGCCACCGCGATGACCCGCGTATCCAACCCGCGGGAGCGGCCGATAATGCTGGCCAGATCGCCGAGGTAGGCCACATCCACCTGATGGTTGCCGAACGCCTCGTTGATAACCGGGCCCGCGCCTTTGATAAAGGTCCAGCGAATGCTGATGCCGTCTTTGCCGAACTCGCGTTCCAGCAGCTTCTGGCTATAAATCACGTCAATCAGCCCGCCGCCGCTGGGTTGCGTGCCCGCGCCGATATCCGGCGCGGCGATGCGAATTTCACTGATGGCCGCCGCCGTGCCGGACCACAATATACTGATGGCCAGCAGCCCGGTGAACAACGTTTTACGCCCTAAAGTCATCATGGTATTTTTACCCGCCGTTATGGTGTTTTTCGAATATATTTATTTTTTAACCGCTTTATTTCTTCGAACCCTGAGGTGTTGTTGCAACACAACATTTAAACGGTGAGAAATAAACTGACTAATACAAAAAAAGCATTATCATTTTTGTTAATTAGCTAAACCAGTACTCATCGTTATATTTCACCGGTATGCAGTAAACGAAAAAAAACTATTCCAACTATGCATTAGCCTGAATGGAATTATTCCCCGTAAGCTGAACGCACCATAAATATTATCGGACGAGAGACCTTCCCATTACGGTCAAATAATTAAATAAAGGTATATCGATATGCATATACATAATTTGACTTTATTGGATGGGACAGAAAAATCGGATAAACGAATTAATGCTGTCAGGAGTAATAACATCATGACGGAATTACTGTATGCGGGAAACGCCGCGGAGTCTCGGCCCCGTTCCCCGCAGGCGACGCAGGCTGTCCGCTCCCTTGGCGATTTTGCTCTGCAGCGATTGAACGAGCTACGTCCGTCCCGGCCGCAGTATTGGCTGGCGGCGATATTGACCCTGACGCTGCACGCCGCGGCGCTTTCCCTGCTTAATCGTCCGGCGACGCTGCCCGTGACGGCGCCGCCGCGTCCGCAGCCCGTTAGCGTGGAGTTGGTCGCCGCCGTTCCTGAAGAGACGGCGCCCGAGGTGGTTGAACCGGCGGCGCCAAGCGAACCGGAACCGCCGCCGCCGGAAACCAAAACGGTGGATGAGAACGCCTTGCTTCCTCCGGTCGTGGAGAAAAAGCCGCCGCCCGTGGCGAAAAAAAAAGTCGCGGTGAAAAAGCGCCAGCCGACGCCCAAGCCGCCGGCGGAACCCAAACCGGCATTGGCCTCGACGGCGCCGGCCGCGGCGCCTTCTCCGGCCGCGGCGCAAGCGCCGCTCACGCCGCCGCTGGCGAACGCCGACTACCTGCATAACCCGGCGCCGCCTTACCCGGATGTGGCGATCAGCCGGGGCCATGAGGGAACCGTGCTGCTCAATGTGCAGGTACGCGCCGACGGCAAGGTGCAAACTATCCGTATTCAAAAATCAAGCGGCTATTCGGCGCTGGACGATGCGGCCAGAGACACGGTGCTGCGCTGGTCTTTCGTCCCGGCCCGCCGCGGTAATCAGGCCGTCAGCGGCTGGGTAATCGTCCCTATCGATTTTTCGCTTAATTCATGAGGTACTCGTTATGACGCTCGGACACATTGAACTGCTCTCCCCGGAGGGGGCGGTTATTCTGCTTTTACTGCTTTTCTCCGTGCTGACCTGGATGCTTGGGTTGCTGAAGTGGGGGCAATACCGGCGTTTGCAGCTCCGCGACCAACGCTTCCGCGCCGCTTTCTGGCGGCAGGAAGATCTGAGTCAGACGCTGTCCACCACCGCCAGCCTGCCCGGCTCTCTCGCCAATCTGGCGCAGGCGGCGCTCAAGGCCCCGGAGCGTATCCGCGGTAATCTGGCCGCCGCCATCCATCTTCCCGATCGGGTGGAGCGGGCGCTGCAACAACAAATCCAGCGCGAACGCCGTTCGCTGGAAAGCGGGCTGGCGGTTCTGGCCAGTATCGGCAGCACCTCGCCGTTTATCGGTCTTTTCGGCACCGTCTGGGGCATTATGGCGGCCTTGCAGGAGATTGGCCTGACGGGCTCCGCCAGCCTCGATACGGTGGCGGGTCCTATCGGCAATGCGCTGATCGCCACCGGGATCGGCATCGCCGTCGCCGTACCGGCGGTGCTGATCTACAACTATTTTCTGCGCCGCCTCAAGCTCGCCGTGGCGGAAATGGATGATTTTGCCCACGATATTTACAGCGTGATGCAGGCGCATGATTTTCAAATAAACGGCGAACCGTCGGCGGCGCCGTTTACGGTGAAAAACATCCGGGAGGTGGTGTGATATGGCCTTCACTTCCCGCAACGATGACGATGTGATGTGCGAAATGAACATCACGCCGCTGGTGGACGTCATGCTGGTGCTGCTGGTGGTGTTTATCGTCACGGCGCCGATGCTGACCAACGCCATTCCGATCCAGTTACCCAAAACCACGGCGGTGGCGCCGGCCGATCGCACCGACCCTATCGTGATCAGCATCGACGGCGAACAGCAGGTGTTTATCAATAAAGAGCTGCTTGACCGTGAACAGCTGATCCCCCGCCTGCAACAGGCCAGGGCCGCCGACGATAGCCTGGCGGTGCAGGTGCAGGCGGATAAAGAGGCCAGTTACGGCACGGTCGCGGCGTTGCTGGCCGATGTGGAGCAGGCGGGCATTACGCGCCTGTCCCTGCTGACGCAGAAATAATGTTGCCGGGTAAGTCTGAAACCATGATGCCCAAATCCGCTGCGCGCAGCGCTTCCACGCTCGCCGCTCCGCTGCTGTCCGCGGCGGCGGCGGGTTACGTCGCGTTGGTGGTGCCGCTGCTGCTGCTGGCATGGTGGTGGCTTGCCAGCCGGCTCGGGTGGATGTCGGAGCAAATTCTGCCCTCGCCGATGGCGGTGGCGGCAAGCGCGCGGGCATTTATCCCCGAAGAGCTGATTCATCAACTGCCCATCAGCCTGCTGCGGCTGGCGATCGGTCTGGGCGGCGGCATCGCGGTCGGGCTGCTGCTCGGCAGCCTGTTTGGTTTGAGCCGTCGTCTGCATGCGCTGTTTATGCCGCTGTTCACCGTTATCGCGCAGATCCCCACCCTGGCCTGGATCCCGCTATTTATGCTGGCGCTGGGCATCGGCGAAGCGCTGAAGCTGGTGATTCTGGTGAAATCCGTCACCGTGCCCGTCACGCTGTACACCTGCGCGGGTATTCAGCAGACGCCGCAGAAGCTGCATGAAATGGCGCGCAGCCTGCGCCTGCCGCCGCCGGCGTTTCTGCGCCTGCTGATTATCCCGGCGATGCTGCCCTACGTGATGACCGGCATTCGGCTCGCCTTTTCACAGGGCTGGGTATCGCTGATGGCGGTGGAGCTGCTGGCCTCCAGCGAAGGGCTGGGCTACCTGCTGGTGCAAAGCCGCCAGCTGTTTATGCTGGATCTGGTGTTTGTCTGTATTCTGATTATCGGCCTGTTCGGCTTTGCCGGAGAGCGATTGCTGCTGCGGCTGGAACGGCGCTGGGTACACTGGCCCGCGCCGGTGCTGGGCCGAGACGCGATGACCTCCCCGCTTTCCAGCCTGTCCCTGACGCCGTGGATCGTGCCGCTGCTGCTGCTCGGCTGCTGGCAGATAAGCGGCGATCGCGGCTGGGTCAACGCCGTCTTTCTCCCGGCGCCGGATCGCGTCGTGGAGACGCTATTCGCCGGGCTGGCCAACGGCGACCTGCTGACCGACCTGACAGCCAGTCTGGCGCGCTCCCTGCAAGGGTTTGCGCTGGGCAGCGCGGCGGGCGTGCTGGCGGGCGCCTGGCTCGGCGGCTGGCCCATGGCCGACAGGCTGTTCAATCCGCTATTGTCCGCGCTGCGCAGCGTGGCGATTTTTGCCTGGCTGCCGCTTATCACCGCCTGGTTCGGTCTGGATGACACCGCCAAAGTGGTGTTTATCGCCGTCGCCGCTTTCTTTCCGATGCTGCTGGCGATCCGGCAGGGTATCGCCCAACTGCCGCCCACGCTACAGGAAGTGGCGCGCATGCTGCGGTTGAGTCCGCTGCAAAAGCTGCGAAAGCTGGTGCTGCCCAGCGTGCTGCCTTCCCTCTTTTCCGGGCTGAGGCTGGCGCTGATGCACGCCTGGACCGGCGCCATCGGCGCGGAATATTTCATTCCTTCGGGCGCAGGGCTTGGCGGCATGATGATCCGCGCTCAGCAGTTGCTGGAGTCCGAGCGGATTATTGCCGGCGTGGTGCTGATTGCCGTCGTCGCCGCGATTTTTTCCCGCGTTATCACCCTGTCTGAACGCTATCTGACCGGCTGGCGTTTTAAGTAATCGCCAATGGAGAACCCATGTCCCTGCAATTTCAGCACATTACCAAACGGTTTACGGTAAATGGCGCGTCCCTGACGGCGCTGCAAGAGATTAATCTGGCGCTGCGCGCCGGCGAACTGGTCGCCATCATCGGCGCCAGCGGTTGCGGCAAATCGACGATTTTGCGTTTGGCGGCGGGCCTGGAGAAAGCGGAGCAGGGGACTATCCTGCTGGGCGATCGCCCCGTGCAGGGCATTCCCGCCGACGTCAGCCTGGTGTTTCAGGAGCCGCGATTGTTTCCCTGGCTCACCGTGACGGACAATATCCGGCTCGGCATGCTCAATCTCGACCTCTCCGCGGCGGAGACGGCGGGGCAGATCGCCCACTATTTGCGGATGATGGGGCTGGAAGGATTTGCCGACGCCCTGCCGCACCAGCTTTCAGGCGGGATGGCGCAGCGCGTCGCCATTGCCAGGGGACTGGCGACGCGGCCGAAAATCCTGCTGCTGGACGAACCCTTCGGCGCGTTGGACGCGATCACCAAACAGCAGCTGCAGCAGCGGCTGGCTGATATTCGCCGGCAAACCGACCTGACTATTCTGCTGGTCACGCACGATGTGGAAGAGGCGGTCTTTCTGGCCGACCGCGTGGTGGTGATGTCTCCCCGACCGGGGCGGATCAGCGATATCCTGCCGGTGAACCTCCCTTATCCGCGCGAGCGCAACAGCCAGGCGCTGCTGACGCAGCGCCAGATCCTGAGCGAGGCGTTGAATCAGGCGGAGACCTCAATCGAGGCGTAGCCATCTCCCTGGTTTACCATGGAAAACGCAGGTAAATCCTGCGCCGAGGTTGCTGACAAACCCTTTATCTTCATCGTCATCCTCGCGAAAGCGGGGATCTACTTTCAGCTAATGCATTGATATCAGAAATATTCCTCCTCGCGAAGGCGGGGATCTGCAGGAATGACGGATTTGGGGTCAGTATTACGGATGCTTACTTTGTCAATGGTCTGAGCGCGGGTAAATCCCGCGCCCTGCCGTCACCGGCTTCCGCTGAACGCTTCCCGCCGCTTGAAAGCTATTGGGTGATTGCCTTACGGATGAGTCATCATAGCGAATCATGGTCATTAACTGGCATAATGCGCCGGTCGTTTTCGGTGAATACCTGACTCAGGTGTTTCAGTTCGGGCATCGGATGCCTTGTTGACCTAAACTCGTTATGGTCGCTCCCGTTTGGGGCCGACGCGTGACAGTGCTCATTACCGATATCCGCCTGGCGCAAGAGGGCGGGTATAAATAGCTATTATTGAGGTTTTCGCATGACAAAAGTTACCGTTGCCGCAACGCAAATGGCGTGCTCCTGGGATCTGCCCAGGAATATCGAGAATGCCGAAAAGCTGGTGCGACAAGCGCATGCCGAAGGGGCGCAGGTGATCCTGATTCAGGAGCTGTTCGCCGCGCCCTATTTCTGTATCGATCAGAGCCCGGAACACTACGCCCTGGCGCAGGAGCTGGAAACCAGCCCGCTGATTAAACATTTCTCCGCGCTGGCGGCCGAGCTGGAAGTGGTGCTGCCGCTGAGCTTTTTCGAACGCGCCAATAATGCTTACTACAACTCGCTGGTGGTGATCGACGCCGACGGTTCGGTGCTCGATCTGTATCGCAAGACCCATATTCCCAACGGCCCGGCGTACCAGGAGAAGCAGTTCTTTATCCCCGGCGATAGCGGTTTTAAAGTCTGGCAGACGCGCTATGCGAAAATCGGCGTCGGCATCTGCTGGGATCAGTGGTTCCCGGAAACCGCGCGTTGCCTGGCATTGCAGGGCGCGGAGCTGATTTTCTACCCGACGGCGATCGGCTCCGAGCCGGCGTACCCGGATATCGACAGCCAGCCGCACTGGACCCGGGTTCAGCAGGGCCACGCCGCCGCCAATCTGGTGCCGGTGATTGCCTCCAACCGCATTGGCGCCGAAGCCAGTAAATATATCGACGGTCTGGAAATGACCTTTTACGGCTCCTCTTTCATCGCCGATCAAACCGGCGCGCTGGTGGCGCAGGCCAACAAAACCGACGAAGACGTACTGGTGCATACCTTTGATCTGGACGCCATCGCCGCGCAGCGCGCGTCCTGGGGACTGTTCCGCGATCGCCGTCCGGACATGTACGGCGCGATCGCCAGCTCTGACGGCAGGACGCGGAGATAAATGATGTCACAATTGACCACGCCGTATCAGGATGGCTTTACGATGCCGGCCGAGTGGGCGCCGCAGGAAGCCGTGTGGATGCTGTGGCCCTATCGCCGGGATAACTGGCGCGATGATGCGCTGCCGGCGCAGCGAACCTTTGCCGCGGTGGCCGACGCCATCGCGCAGAAAACGCCGGTAATCATGGGCGTGCCGGCCCGTTATCTGGATGACGCCAAACGCATTATGCCCGGCAGCGTCACGCTGGTCGCCATGGAGAGCGACGACGCCTGGATGCGCGATACCGGTCCGACGATGGTGCTGAATCAGGCGGGGGAGCGCCGCGGCGTTGACTGGCGGTTTAACGCCTGGGGCGGCGAACTCGGCGGTCTGTATGAAGACTGGCGCCAGGATGAAAAGGTCGCCGCGCAGGTGCTCTCCTATCATGGCAATGCGCGCTACGCCGCGCCCTTGGTGCTTGAAGGCGGTTCAATCCATACCGACGGCGAAGGGACGCTGCTGACCACGGCGGAGTGCCTGCTGAATCCCAATCGCAACCCGCAGCTGAGCAAAGCGCAGATCGAGCAGTTGATGCGTGATTATCTGGGCGTCTCGACGGTTATCTGGCTGGCGGAGGGGGTCTATAACGACGAAACCGACGGGCATATCGACAATATGTGCTGTTTTGTTCGCCCCGGTGAAGTGGCGCTGCACTGGACGGATGATGAAAACGACCCGCAATATCCCCGGTCGGCGGCGGCCTACGAGGTGTTGTCCGCCGCGCGTGATGCGCAGGGGCGTCAGCTGAAAATCTGGAAGCTGCCGGCGCCGGGGCCGCTGTATACGACGCAGGAAGAAGCGCGGGGCGTGGATATCGGCAATGCGGTTGAACGTCTTGCCGGCGCGCGTCTGGCCGGTTCCTATGTCAACTTCCTGATCAGCAACCGGCAAATTATCTTCCCGCTGCTGGATGCGCGTACCGATGATATTGCCCGCGACCTGTTACAGCAGATGTTTCCGGACTATACGATAAGCGGCGTGCCCGCCCGCGAGATCCTGCTGGGGGGCGGTAATATTCACTGTATTACCCAGCAAATTCCGGCGGTGAGATAAAGCGGCAAGCGTTTTCAACGGCGCCCGCGACGGCCTTGGGAGGAAACTCCCAGGCTGATCACCATCTTATGCTACCGGCCCGATGCGAGAGCGGCCGTACAAATGGACCTCGATGGTATTTTTTTACCTTCCCGTATTTACCACCACAGTAAAACGATTCAATACACTTGCATAAATTCAATATAATATATTGAAAAATAAATGTTTATTTTAATGGCATGGCAATTGCTTTAAAGAGTTACCACGTTACCAACGCAGGTGCTTTATTAGAGAGAATACTATGGCTGATAAACATAATTTCATGGCGGGACTACAACAGCTTGCTTATGCTACCCAAGGCAATCGCTATCTGATGTCAATCGCCAACGGCTTTACCTCTGCCCTTCCGGTACTGATTATTGGTGCCTTTTCTATACTTCTGGCTAATATCCCCATTGATAGCTATAGCCAGTTCATCACCGAAACCGGTCTGAAACCTCTGATCTCACTACCCGCCACCGTTACCATCAATATGATGTCGCTTTATGTGGTGTTTTTAATCGCTTATAAATTGGCGGAATCGCTAGACCACAACGGTATAGTCGTCGGGATGATCGCCTTAATTTGTTTTTTGATTACAACTCCCATTGATGTACTGAACAATGTAAAAGTATTACCTATTACTTATTTGGGAGCTGGCGGATTATTTGTCGCCATTTTTGTAGCATTAGCAGTAAACGCAATTTATTCCACGGTGATCAAACTGAATTGGGTGATCAATATGGGGGATAACGTACCAGAAACAGTGAGTCAAACTTTCAATGGATTAATCGCGGCTTTGGTTAACGCCGTCATTTTCACCGCTGTTGCCGGTATATTTAAACTTACTCCTGATGGAAGTATTCATGCCTTTATCTATCATTCACTGCAACAACCGTTATTGGGTATAACCGGTTCGTTCGGCGGCCTGCTCGTGTTCGTGACCGTTTCCAATATACTCTGGCTATTTGGTATCCACGGTACCATGGTAACGGGAGCGGTCTGGAAACCCATTTATATTGCTTTGGATATTGAAAACCTGGCGGCGATGCAAAATGGCGACCCTCTGCCACATATAATTGGTTATGCGTTCTATATTTGTTGGGCAAATATTGGCGGTGGGGGATCAACCTTTGGTTTGAATTTGTTAATGGCATTTCGGGCCAGAAGTGAAGCATTAAAAAAATTGGGACGTATGACCTTGCTAACCTCATTTATGAGAATTAACGAACCTCTTGTTTTTGGCATACCGCTTATTCTCAACCCGGTGACTGCTCTTCCATTTATTATTTCACCAATAGTCAATGTCTCAATTGCCTACTGGCTGACAGTATTGGAAGTCATTCCCCGAATGATGGGTATTTTCCCGCCGGTAGGGCTACCTATTTTCGCTAACGTATTAATGCAGGGAAGTTTTTTATTTGTTCTGTTGCAGTTGGTTTTGATCGTGCTCAATACGGCGATTTATTACCCTTTCTTCAAACGACTGGACAGCATGCAGGTGGAAAAGACCAGACTGGATATCGCTAACGCGCAGAAATTAGAAAACCAGAACTGACTAGCGTCGACACCGGGGACTCTAGGGCCGATGTCCTATGGCCTATATAACACAATAAAATCGACAATTTATGACCCAATCACAGGAGTACGTCATGATTACAGATAAATCATTCCCTGAAGGTTTTCTTTGGGGCGGCGCGCTGGCGGCCAATCAGGTGGAAGGGGCGTGGAATATTGGCGGCAAGGGATTGTCCACTGCTGATGTGGCGATATATCGCAGCGATCTCAAAAAAAGGGGCGACTACGCAAAACATCATGTCATCACGGATAGTCAGATTACAGCAGCAATGGAATCTAATTCGGATAAGGATTATCCCAAACGTCGGGGTATCGATTTTTATCACCGTTATAAGGAGGATTTGGCCCTGTGTGCCGAGATGGGATTTAAAGTGTTGCGGATCTCTATCGCCTGGACGCGGATCTACCCCAATGGCAATGAGAGTGAGCCGAATGAAGAAGGTCTGGCCTTTTACGACCAGCTGTTTGCTGAAATGAACCGGTTGAATATTGAGCCGCTGGTGACGCTTTCCCACTATGAAATGCCACTGTATCTGGTCAACCATCATAATGGCTGGGCTGACCGGAAGGTGGTTGATTATTTTGTTAATTTCGCTAAAACCCTGTTTATCCGTTATCGATCGCAAGTGAAATACTGGCTGACTTTTAATGAAATTGATAGCATTATTCGCCACCCTTTCAGCAGCGGCGGCATTGTGCCGGAAAGGTTTGGCGATCGGTTAAAACAAACGGTTTATCAGGCGTTGCATCATCAATTTATCGCCAGCGCCTTGGCGGTAAAATACTGTCATCAGATCAATCCGCAGGCAAAAATTGGTGGCATGTTAACCTGCCATTTAACTTATCCGGAAAACTGCCATCCACTGAACGTATTGCTGGCTCAGAGAAAAATGCAGTTTAATTATTTTTGCTCCGACGTGCAGATCCGAGGAAGTTATACCGGACAGAGTAAACGCTATTTCAAAGAACAAGGTATTACGCTGACGCTGGTTGAAGGCGACGAAGAGATCTTGAAGCAACATCCGGTGGATTTTCTTTCGTTCAGTTATTACGTATCGCGGGTGGCCAGTATCAATGAGGAAAACCTGGAAAAGGTCAGCGGTAATCTCTCCAACAGCGTCAAAAATCCTTATCTGGAAACCACAGAATGGAACTGGCACATCGATCCCATCGGTCTGCGTATTGTGATGAACGAACTCTATGACCGCTATGGAATACCGTTATTTATTGTGGAAAACGGTTTAGGCGCCACCGATCAGGTTAACCCGGACGGCTCCATTGATGACGATTACCGGATCGATTATTTCCGCCAGCATATTGCACAGATACGTGAAGCGATCGAGGATGGTATTGAGGTTATGGGTTATACCAGTTGGGCTTGTATCGATTCGGTAAGTTATACCTCCTCAGAGATGGAAAAACGCTACGGATTCGTTTACGTCGACCAGGATAATTATGGCAATGGTTCGCTTGAACGTAGCCGGAAAAAAAGTTTTTATTGGTATAAGGGCGTGATTCAGTCCAACGGCGAGAATCTGGGGTGAATAATGACCTGCACCGAAAGTATTGTATAGCGGTGCAGATTTTTATCTCGTTTATTGCTGAATAAAAAAACGCAGCAGCGCGCATTGTTCATCATCTGGAAGCGTAATGTTTAATAAGCCTTCAAATGGCGAAAATGCTTGTCTGACGACGATCAATGCCGCGGCGTTCTCGAGCATAAATTGTTCCTTGTCCGGAAAGAAACTGCCTGGTTCGCGCGCAACCTGGCGGTCAAGCAGACAGGCCAGGTGCATCGTGATGCCAATCAACATATTGGCGGATAAAGAAACGTTGAGTTTTTGACTGACTTCAGCATTGAATTCTTTTATCTGCGGCAGAATTTTCGTGGGCTCGATATGTTGCAGAATTGGCGATAATGTTTCTTCAACCAAAGCATACGTTGTTTCACGATCAATCAATGAGTGCAACTGCGATATACCGTCACCTTGCAGGATATCGTCGAGATTAAACTGTGCCGCAGGCCATTGCAGCCGGAACGGACTGACGATGGCGATAATGCGATAATTATTTTCTAATTCACTTATTTTATGATAAATCCCCTGTTCGCAGCTCATGCTGATTGGAAGCACTTCCAGAATATTCTTGCGATGCGTTAGGGTTTGGTTGACGATATTCTCAATGATTCTGGCGTTTCCTTCCCCCATTGAACAGAGAGCGATAACTGCCAGTTTTTTCTCTCTGCTGGCGTTGAGCCGCAGGTCGAGGGAAACCGATGGGGTGATTTCCGTTGTGACGCAAGGGTCGATCTCCTTATTAACCTGCAACACATCATGGCAAATGGTTTCCAGCGTTGCACCGTTCATTGCGCGTTGTATTGCCTCAATCACATGCAACGTGCTGATTAACTGTACGGTGCGCACGTTGATTTCACATCGCCGGGCAATTTCCTCACCGAATCGGGTCAACGAGCCCATATCGACCAGCAGCATTACATCAGCTTTTGTCGGCAAGGATTGCAGGTAGCCGACGATACATTCCAGCGTGGTCTGAGCCTTTTCTTCCAGTGGAACATTATACCCTTGCGCGTAATTCACCCCTAGCAGCGTATTGGCTGTTTCGACTATTGCGCTGGCGGTATCACGGCCGTGCGCCACAACGATCACCCGGACATCATGGCCGTGCCGTTCCAATGCCCGATTACTATAAAGGAAAAACATGGAAAGGAACCCGGCCTCGTCAATAGGCAGCGTCACCGCCATCACGCGTTCAATCATTCTTAAACAATCCAGCGCGGCATTGAAAATGTCGGGATGCCCGGTGCGGATAAGATTAAGTTGTGGATTAACAATGCTTTTATTTTTACGCACCCGTTCCACCGCATTCTCAATATGGGTTGCCAGTCCATAATAAACTTCATTACTCAATTGGCACTGAAGCTTATTTTCCACATAGCGAATTAATTCTTCCGTCAAACGCAGTACGGTGGCTGAGACCACATTCTCCAGATGGCGTGGATCAAATTTTCGCTCAGAGCGCCGAATATGACTTTGAAAATAATCGGCGATATCTTTTTCAATTTCCGCTGCTAATATCTGATCATCAACCCCCTGGCTTTTTAATTCAGAGACCCGTAAATTTAGCCGATCATAAATGTCATCAGCTTCATTTTCCTCAAATTGCGGACTATTTTGATCACCGTTGAAAATAATGCCTTGCTTATTGATTCCGATGATCTTGTTCCAGATTTGTCGGTGATCGGTATGCGTATAGAGCGCCTGGCTGGTGTGCGCCGGCAGCGTCCGGCTGTTAATCCTGATTTTATCTTTCTTACCGGACATATATTCCGCATAAGCCCCGGCGCAGGCAAAACGGATATCAGATTTCAGTTGACCGATATTATTGGGGCAATCGTAGCTCATCAGCGCGCGCAACGCATTTACCGACACAGTAATACTCTCATCCAGGTGGGTTGACTCCTGATTAAGAAAATACTTGATCAGATCAAAGCGCTCTTGAATGGAACGTTCATGCAAGGCGGGGAGACGGATTACCATCGGGAAACGACGGGTGAATGTCCGCAGCAAACTGGATTCGGGGTCTTCGGTCGTGGCAGAAAAAATACGTACATCGGCATACCTTTCTCCCTCGCTTTCTCCCAAACGCCGAAATATGCCTTTATCCATAAAGGTAAAGAAAATTTCTTGCCCCTCGGGAGGTAATCGATGGACTTCATCCAGAAACAGTACGCCCCGATCGGCGGTTTCCAGCAATCCTACCCGATCTTCCGTCGCACCGGTAAACGCGCCTTTCTTACAGCCAAACAGCTGCGCCAGCAGCAATTGGGGATTATTGGCGTAGTCCGCGCAGTTAAAGATTACAAATGGCGCATTGGGTTTTAGTTTTTTTACCTCGCGGGCATAATCGTAAACCAGTTCGGCAAACATCGATTTTCCCGTGCCCGTCTCGCCAAGGATCAATATATTCATCCCGGCAGGAGGATAAAGTACGGCCGCTTTAGCCTGTGAAACCGCGGGGAAAAGGCTGGGGTTATGTTCAACCAGTTGATTAAACCGGGCTTCGCCGGCCTGTACCCATTCCCCCTCGTCAACAAGACTAAATAGTACCGGCTTACCGCGCCTTTTCTTCACCTTGCCGCTTATCACTAACTGGTTCAGATCATTGCTGACATTCGCCCGCGCAAACCCTAGCGCATTAGCAACTTGCGCGGCGGAAACACCATTCTCATCCGCCAGTTCCTTTAGTTTTGCAAAAACAGTGTCAATACGCATGTGATGACATCTCGCGGAATGGTTAACCCAGACAGAGCAAGGCTCCCGAACTATAGCTTCAACGCGGCAGCCAGAACATTTTCACCGTTCATCGCGCCGTAATCCAGGCTGTCGATCACAGCGATTTTCATCGTCGGATAGGCTAATCGCATATTTTTCTCAATAAAGCTTACCTGAGGGCCAATAAGCAGAATATCTGTCTGGTTCGCAACTTTCTTAAAGTTACTTTCCGATGTCGCCATAATATCGACGGCGATATGGTCTTTCTCCGCGGCTTCACGCATTTTTTTCACCAGAATGCTGGTGGAGAATCCGCCCATACAAACCAGAGTAATGTGGGTCATTGTCTTTTCCTCAACTAGATCACTGAGTGTCAGTATTCGGCGCCATCGCTTTAGCCAATTGCTGAGCCAAGGTAAAAATCTGTCGGTAGCATTCGATTTGCTGACGGGCTATATCTTTGAGGGTCAATGCATTCATCAGGTGATCCTGCGCGTGCACCATCAGTAGTGTTACCGGGTGATAAACCCCTCGCGCCTCATCTTCGATAAGCCTGGTCTGCGTTTGATGGGCGATCCGCAGGTCTTCTGTTGCCAGATCGATTAACGATTGGGCTTGTTCGAACTGATGAATAGACGCCTGCTCAATAGCGTTAATACAGCGGCTTCTGGCTTGTCCGGCATTAACGATGATATTGATTACTATCTCTTCATAATTGATTTCAACCGGATGATTATTCACTCCGCACGTCCTTCTCAAGGTTTGCCACTCAGTAGGTATTAAAAGCAATAATCACGCCATGAATATAAATTTCATATTTATCAAAATATTAATTTGGTTTTATGCATCTGTTTCAATTTGTTTTGTTGCCAGGGAACAAGAGTAAAGCGGTAGAAAAATAGGGGGGGAACGGGCTTATGGGTTCTGCTGTTCGAACCACAAATGAGTTGGCCATCGCGGGCCAAAAGTTTACGAATAATGCTCCGGAATCAGAGCGCGGGGAACGTCACGACGTATTTCCTAAGAAACGTGGTCGATGCCAACGAGTTAGCCGGCATCGACCAGGGAATGGCAAGTTCGGCAATTAATTGCCGCAGCCGATGAGACCATCGGCCATCACGCGCGAACTTAGCCGCGTTTGGCTTCCGCCGCGGCTTTGACGATCACCGCGAAAGCATCGGCCTTCAGCGAGGCGCCGCCGACCAGCGCGCCGTCGATGTCCGGCTGAGTGAACAGTTCCGCCGCGTTGGAGGCGTTAACGGAGCCGCCGTACTGAATAATAACCTGTTCAGCAACGGCCTTATCCTGTTTGGCGATATGATCGCGGATAAATTTGTGAACCGCCTGAGCCTGAGCCGGAGTGGCCGACTTGCCGGTACCGATAGCCCAGATAGGTTCGTAGGCGATGACCGCGTTTTCAAACGCTTTGGCGCCCAGCGTATTCAGCACCGCGTCCAGTTGACGCGCGCAGACGGCTTCAGTCTGTCCGGCTTCATTTTCCGCTTCGCTTTCACCGATGCACAGTACCGGAATCAAACCGGTTTCTTTCAGTACGCCGAATTTTTTAGCAATGAATTCATCGCTTTCTTTGTGATAAGTGCGGCGTTCCGAGTGGCCGATGATAATGTATTTCGCACCGATATCTTTCAGCATGGTGGCGGAGGTTTCACCGGTATAGGCGCCGGAAAGATTGACGTCTACGTTTTGCGCGCCCAGGTGGATACGGCTGCCGGCCAGTTGATGATTAGCCTGATCCAGATAGATCGCCGGCGGGGCGATGGCGATGCCGCAGCCGTCAACCGCGCTCAGTTCGTGGCGCAGGCCGGTAATCAACTCATTGACCATAGCGGTGCTGCCGTTCAGTTTCCAGTTACCCATAACTAATGGATGTCGCATTTTTTTTCCTCCAGGCGGAATAGCGAATGAATCAAAATTTTACTGCCTATCCGGCAGTCTGACCTGCTGATAGTATAAAGACGAAACGTTGCCGTGGCTCGGTTTTTCGTCATTAATTGCCGCGTCGATCAGGGGGCGGATAGCGTTAGCTTAATCGGTTCAACAGCAAAAGTTAGTCCCTTTTCGCCGTTGTCCGCCACAACATAGCGCAAAGCGCCCTCGGTTTGCTGGTAAAAATGCTGTCCTTTGCCTTTGGTCAGCAATTCGGTGATTTTTTTGATGCTTTGCTCTTCCGTCAACGACGGAACAAAAGCCCGCAACAGCGCCGCCATATAGCTGACGGCCTGCGCGCGCCGGGCTTCCGTTTCGGTATCTTCCGGCTGTGGGACCCAGGTGATTTGCAGCGTTTTGATTTTACCCGTTCCTTTCTCCAACGCCGTTGAAGCATACAGCCGATCGTTGATTTTGCTGGCGGCTCGGGTCAACTGACCGGAGCTGTGGCCGCTATCGACCACGCGGAATTCGCTGATCGGCAGCGTCGGATTGCTCAGGTTGTAACGCGTACGAAACTGCACGACCGTTTCGTCGAAGGTAGGCGCGCCCGCCAGCAGATAGGGGGCGGCAACCGGCGTTTTCGGCGGAAAGGTCGGATCGGAGCGTGCGCCGGGAAGATACAGCGTCAGTGCCGACAGGGTAAACAGGAGCGCCAGGGTTTTTCTTGTCATGGGTACATTTATCAGGTGAAGGTTAAATTGGGCCAATGGCGGCGAATAACGACGATACGTCTGATTAAAGCGGCATTCGCCGGGTGTTGTCAAAATTCGCAGAAAGATTGCCGGCGCGCCATCCTGTTGGGGTAAAATCGGCCCGAATTGACATGCGGGGTTCGGTGGGTAATGACGCTACAGCAATGGTGTTTCTCGTTTAAAGGCCGTATCGGCCGTCGTGATTTCTGGATTTGGCTTGGCATCTGGCTGGCGCTGATGATGCTGCTGTTCACTTTGGCCGGCCTGAACTGGCTGGATACGCAATCCACCGCTTTCGCTCTGGTGGCGTTGCTGTGGCCGACGGCGGCGATAGTGGTAAAGCGCCTGCACGATCGCAATAAAAGCGGCTGGTGGGCGCTGCTGTTAATCGTGGCGTGGATTCTGGCGGCCGGTAACTGGTATATGTTGCCGGCCATCTGGCAGTGGGGCATCGGCCGTTTTCTCCCCATCCTTATCTGCGTGATGGTATTTCTCGACTGCGGCGTTTTTGTCGGCACGTCCGGAGACAATCGCTTTGGGCCGCAAGCGAAACCGCTCAGGTTCCGCCCCTGAATGTTTATCACCAGTAGTGCTCGCTGGTGATATGACCGGGCCTGCGGCGCAGGTGCTTGGTCATGTGCCGTTCTTCTTTCAGTATTTGCTGGGTATCGCGCACCATCTGCGGGTTGCCGCACAGCATGACGTGGCTGGTCCGCGCATCGATTGGCAGACCCGCGGCGGATTCAAGCGTGCCGTCGGCGATCAGCGCGGGGATGCGGCCGGTCAATGAGCCGGCGTTTTCTTCCCGGCTGGTTACCGTTTGAATCTGCAACTGGCCGGGGTAGCGTTGTTGCAGTTGCTGCATCAGCGGTAAATAGCTCAGGTCGCGGGCAAAGCGGGCGGCATGAACCAGCACGATGTTTTTAAAGCGCGCCAGATCTTTGCCTTCCTGCAGAATGGAGAGATAAGGGCCGATCGCCGTGCCGGTGGCCAGCATCCACAGGGTTTCGCATTCTGGAATCTCCTCCAGCACAAAAAAACCGGCGGCGTCTTTGGTCACCATGACTTCATCACCGGGCTGCAGAGCGAGTAAGCGCGGGCTCAGCTTCCCCTCGGGAACCTTGACCAGATAGAACTCAAGGTTAGGGTCGCTGGGGGCGTTGACATAGGAATAGGCCCGTTGTACGCGCTCGCCGTTCACATCCAGCGCCAGTTTGGCGTACTGCCCGGCGGTGAAGGGCGCGGTGGGGGCATGAACCCGGATGCTGAACAAACTCTCCGTCCAGTTTTCCACCTGAATAACTTTGCCTGTCACCCATTCAGCCATCGTTGTGTGCTCCTGTTTCTGTTATTGCCGTGGTATCCGTCATCCGGCAAACCGCAGGCGTGCCGGCTTTTCCGCGCCTTGCAATCATGGGATGTACCGCGGGATACAACGGCCGGCGATACCTGCGTTATGTCCGTGCGGCCATTAATTGGCCGCCTCTAAGATACGCCATTTATTAACAATTGTGAAACAATTAGGCGGTTAAAATATAGTGGTTAACCATCGGGTTAAAGCAGAAAATCATGCAGCGTCCGATCCTTGCGATCGAGGTAGTGGGTGGATTTGATGCGGCGGATGGTGCGTGATTTTCCGCGGATCAGCAGGGTTTCGGTGGTGGCGATATTGCCGCGGCGCGCGATCCCTTCCAGCAGATCGCCCTTGGTGATGCCGGTTGCCGAGAAAATCACGTTGTCGTTACGCGCCATCTCGCCGAGCGGCAACACTTTCCCGGCCTCGATACCCATTCCCCGGCAGCGCGCCAGCTCATCCTCGCCGATCCGGCGGTTCTCTTCGCTGTCGCCTTTAACCTGATGGCGCGCCAGCAGGCGGCCCTGCATATCGCCGTCGAGCGCTCTGATCACCGCCGCGGAGATAACGCCTTCCGGCGCGCCGCCGATGCCGTACAGCACGTCGACTTCGCTGTCCGGCATGCAGGTAAGAATGGAGGCGGCAACGTCGCCGTCGGGAATGGCGAATACCTTCACGCCCAACTGCTGCATCTCGGCAATCACCGCGTCATGACGCGGTTTGGCCAGGGTAATCACCGTTAACTGGCTGAGCGGTTTGTTCATCTTGCGGGCGATATTACGCAGGTTTTCCGCCAGCGGGAGCTGCAGGTCGATAATGCCCTTGGCTTCAGGACCGACGATCAGTTTTTCCATATACATGTCGGGGGCGTGCAGAAAAGCCCCTTTTTCGCCGACCGCCAGCACCGCCAGCGCGTTGGCCTGACCCATGGCGGTCATGCGCGTGCCTTCGATGGGATCGACGGCGATATCCACCGCGTCGCCCTGGCCGGTGCCGACCTGCTCGCCGATATACAGCATCGGCGCTTCATCGATTTCGCCTTCGCCGATAACAATCCGGCCGTTGATATCGACCTGATTGAGCATAATGCGCATGGCCTGCACCGCCGCGTTGTCAGCGGCGTTTTTGTCGCCGCGGCCTAACCATTTATAGCCTGCCAGCGCGGCCGCCTCGGTGACGCGCGAGAATTCGATGGCTAATTCACGTTTCATGGATACCTGTCTGTTATTGAACCGGAAAGAGAGTTTGTGGGCGGGGATTTTATCACACCCGAAGACGGGGAGCGTAAATGACAAGCAACGGATGGATCCTGACGGCGCATCAGCGCGGTTTCATCCGCCCGCCTTTTTTCGTCAATAGGGGCGGGTGCTGGAACGTGCCGCCTGAACGGCACGAACCATAATTAACGCTGAGTAAGGCTTTTCCCGGCGTGGGGAATGACGGGTTTTTCCTGCGCGGGAGCGCGAACCCGGGCCATGATTACCACCGACAGCAGCAGCGCCGCGGCCATAAAACTGTATGACATATTTGGATTGCCGGGGTAATGCCATTCAGATAACCCACCAGCCAGGAGACGCTCAGCATGGTGACGACGGCGGCAAAATAGGGCAGCGCCGACAGCCAGCCAACGGAGACGATATCCATGACGGCGGCAAATCCATAATTAGCCCGATCGAGATAGGCCAGACTATAGGTAATAAATATGATGGGCATTAAATACCACTAACGCCGAACCGCTAACTTTTTAATTGTCATCATGGTTACCTGTTTTATTTAAAAATAATATTTTTATACCCCGTCACTGTGTAAGCTCATCGGGATTAAATGAGAGACTTCCTGTCTCTCACCGGAGGCCAGGCGTTGGCTGGTCAAATTCGTTCCCGACGAATTTGTTCTTCCCGGCCCTCTGAAATGGAAAGCCCGTTACCCGCGGCGCGGGGCAATATTATCGCTAACATCAAGAGGGTGTTGAATAACGACATGATGCCGATCACGAAAATAGTAACACCTTGCCGTAACCTGCTGAGGAACGGCCCTGGTCGCCGTTAAAGCGTGCGCCGGGGCGCTGGATCGGGCGCGGCAGGCGCGCCCGGTGAGGGTTTTATTCGTCGTGCTCTTCCCATTCACGGGCGCGGGCGACGGCTTTTTGCCAGCCTTTGTAACGGAAGTTGCGTTCAACCGTTTCGATACTGGGGCGGAATTCACGTTCAATGGTGGCTTTGCTTTTCACTTCATCCAGATCGTTCCAGAATCCGGTCGCCAGACCGGCCAGGAACGCGGCGCCCAGCGCGGTTACTTCACGTACTTCCGGGCGCTCGACGCGGGTGCCGAGAATATCGGACTGGAATTGCATCAGGAAATTGTTGGCGACGGCGCCGCCATCGACGCGCAGCGCCTTCAGGCGGGTATCCGCGTCCGCCTGCATGGCATCCAGTACGTCGCGGGTCTGGTAGGCGATGGATTCCAGCGTGGCGCGGATAATGTGGTTGGCGTTGACGCCGCGGGTCAGGCCGAAGATCGCGCCGCGGGCATAGGGGTCCCAGTAGGGGGCGCCAAGCCCGGTAAAGGCGGGAACCACATACACGCCGTTGGTATCCTTGACTTTGGTGGCGAAGTATTCCGAATCCATCGACTCGCCGATCAGCTTCAGCTCATCGCGCAGCCACTGGATGGAGGCGCCGCCGACGAAAACGGAACCTTCCAGGGCGTAATTGACTTCACCGCGCGGTCCGCAGGCGATGGTGGTCAGCAGGCCGTGTTTTGAGAGCACGGCTTCGGTGCCGGTGTTCATCAGCAGGAAGCAGCCGGTGCCGTAGGTGTTTTTCGCCATCCCCGGATGAACGCAAAGCTGGCCGTACAGCGCCGCCTGCTGATCGCCGGCGATACCGGCAATCGGGATACGCGTGCCGCCTTTACCGCCGATATTGGTTTGTCCGTAAATTTCCGAGGAGGCGCGCACTTCGGGCAGCATGGCGCGTGGAATATCCAGCGCCTGCAACATGCGCTCATCCCATTCAAGGGTATGGATATTGAACAGCATGGTGCGGGAGGCGTTGGTGTAATCGGTGACGTGGACGCGTCCCTGGGTCATTTTCCAGATCAGCCAGGTATCCACGGTGCCAAACAGTAATTCGCCGCGTTGCGCCCGCTCGCGCGAGCCTTCCACGTGATCGAGGATCCATTTCACCTTGGTGCCGGAGAAATAGGGATCGACCACCAGGCCGGTGGTGTCGCGGATATACTGCTCCAGACCGTCTTTCTTCAGCTTTTCGCAGATCTCCGCCGTGCGGCGGCACTGCCAGACGATGGCGTTGTAAATCGGTTTGCCGCTCTCTTTTTCCCAGACGATGGCGGTTTCACGCTGGTTGGTGATGCCGATGCCCGCGACTTCGTCGGAATTGATATCGGCTTTGGCCAGCACTTCCACCAGCGTGGAGCTTTGCGAAGCCCAGATTTCCATCGGATCGTGTTCTACCCAACCCGCTTTCGGATAAATTTGGCTGAACTCGCGCTGTGAAACGCTGATGATGTTGGCGTCATGATCCAGCACTACGGCGCGGGAGCTGGTGGTGCCCTGATCGAGAGCGACTATGTATTTTTTTTCCGAGGTCATAATTCAATCCTGTCATTGTTAACCGTAAAAGAACGATTGCCGTGGCGTTAAGTTTAACGGGTCTCGGTGCCTACTGTCGTTTCGCCGTCGGTTTTGCAAACGTCACACGGCAGATGGCGGCCAATCAAGGCGCGGTAGCCGAAGGCTCCCAGGCAGGCGCCGACGATGGGGCCGAAAATCGGAACCAGGAAGTAAGGTATGTCGCGCGCGCCGGTGAAAGCGACTTCCCCCCAGCCCGCCAGGAAGGTGAACAGTTTGGGACCGAAGTCACGCGCCGGGTTCAGCGCAAAGCCGGTGAGCGGCCCCATGGAGGCGCCGATAACGGCGATTAAAATACCGATCAGCAACGGCGCCAGCGGCCCGCGCGGGATGCCGTTGCCGTCGTCGGTCAGCGCCAGAATCAGGCACATCAGGATGGCGGTAATCACTGTTTCGACCAGGAACGCCTGGATGACGGAAATCTGCGGGTGCGGATAAGTCGAGAAGGTACCGGCGAGATTCAGGCTTTCCACGCTGCCGCGGACTATATGATGCGTCTGCTCAAAATCCACGAACAGATTGTAATACAGGCCGTAGACCAGCGCCGCGGAGCAGAAGGCGCCAGCCAGCTGGGCCAGAATGTAGGGGACGACTTTGCGGCGATCAAAACAGGCGAACAGCCACAGGGCGATAGTGACCGCCGGGTTAAGATGCGCGCCGGAAATCGCGGCGGTCAGGTAAATGGCCATCGCCACCCCCAACCCCCAGATGATGCTGATTTCCCATTGCCCGAAGCTGGCGCCCGCCAGTTTTAACGCGGCGACGCAGCCGACGCCGAAGAAGATCAACAGGCCGGTGCCCAGAAACTCGGCGATACACTGGCCTTTTAAGGTGGAGCTTTCTAATTGACTCATAATTATTTTCCTGATGGCTAGGGTACAGAGTGGTGGATCTTGCAAGGGAACCGGAATGCAGCGTCCTTTGCTTTCTTGCTTTGAATGTATTGGTGATGTGAATTTATCGTTAATGTTCGAAAACGAGAAATATCGAAATCAAAATGTGTGTTGTTTGTCAAAAAAATGAGCGTATTCGCTTGGCGAATTGCCGTTTGGTGGTTGCTAACGTCCGCTTATGTTAAATGCCAGGTTAAATTTATTAACTTTAGCCATAAAGAAGGCAGATCGTCAGGCCTGTTTTTCAGTTTGTGCTGATAGTGGCGGCGAAGAAAAGATGTCACACTCGGTATTGTGAGGGGATGTCTGCTAGACAGGGATACATCGGCTACATACAATTCCGTTATGGTCGCTGTTGATCAGTTTCGCCATCAGGTTACGTCTATAGGCGTATTAAACGACGGGCGTCGCGTCAGGTGTGCGATCGCGCAGCTGCCGCGGGCCGGCGTGAACCGAATTTATGCCTTGCGATTAAAAGGGGTTTGAAGAATGTCATTTGAAGTGTTTGAAAAGCTGGAAGCAAAAGTTCAGCAAGCGATTGATACTATTACTTTGTTACAAATGGAAATTGAAGAGCTGAAAGAGAAGAACAACGCCCTGTCGCAAGAGGTGCAGGCGGCGGCAGGTTCCCGCGAAGCGCTGGTGCGCGAGAACGAACAGCTGAAAGAAGAACAGACGGTATGGCAGGATCGCCTGCGCGCGCTGTTAGGGAAAATGGAAGAGGTCTAAGCGCACCCATCCCATAGCGAGATGGGCTGCGGGTTTTGCAGAAAAGGGCGATGATTCGCCCTTTTCACCACCGAACGGGGGAGTTATTCAATATCCAGCGGATCTTCCGCCAGAATGATCCCGGTGTTGTCCGCGTAGAGGTGATCGCCGGAGAAGAACGTCACGCCGCCGAAATTAACCCGGATATCGCTTTCGCCGACGCCTTCGCCGACCGCGCCGACCGGGATCGCGGCCATCGCCTGGATGCCGATATCCAGTTCAGCCAGATCGTCCACCTGACGCACGGCGCCGTAGATGACGATGCCTTCCCATTCGTTCTGGGTCGCCAGCCTGGCCAGCGCGGCGTCGATTAACGCACGGCGCACCGACCCGCCGCCGTCGATCAGGAGCACGCGCCCGATGCCGTTTTCTTCCAGCAGGTCATAAAGCAGGCCGTTATCCTCAAAACATTTCACCGTGGTGATTTTCCCACCAAATGAAGTACGCCCGCCAAAATTGGAGAACAGAGGTTCGACAACGTTAACCTCTTCGTGATAGATATCGCACAGTTCGGAAGTATCGTATTTCATAGGATTGACGTCAGTTTGCCGCTGGGGGTAATGAGTATATCCCTTTCTGACGGATGTTGGCAAAATCATCAAATGTTAACTTGATACGCATCAGTAAACCGTTGCGTATCTTGCGCGCTTCCTGTCAGCTCAGCATGACGCCCACGGCGAACAGAAGATTGGTCAGCAGAGCGCCTTTGACGGTTTTTTCCAGCATCGGGCGCATGCTGAACGCGCTGGTTTCACGCAGCACGTAAATGGCCTGTTTGAGCAGCAAAGGCAGCGTCAGGATAAACAGCCAGCCGGCCAGGCTGTGCAGGTAGAGTATGGCGAACAGTCCGAGGCAAACCGGCGCCAGCAGCAGCAGCACGGTGTGATAGCAGCGGGCCTTTTGCGATCCCAGACGCACCGCCAGGGTATTTTTCCCGCTGATGCGGTCGTTGTCGATATCGCGCAGGTTGTTGATATTCAGCACCGCGGTGGCCAGCAGGCCGCAGGCGGTGGCCGGCAGCAGGACGATGCTGTCGAAATGGCCCGTTTGCAGGTAGTAGGAGCCGGCCACGCTCAGCCAGCCGAAGAATATCAGCACCGAGATGTCGCCCAGCCCGATATAGCCGTAAGGCTTGTTGCCGACGGTATAGGTAATGGCGGCCAGGATGGCCAGTAATCCCAGGATCAGAAAGCCGATGATATCGGTTGGTTTTTCACAGGCGGCAATCACCAGCGACACGCCGGAAATAATGGTCAGGGCGACGGTCGCTATCAGCGCGTTTCTGAGCTGCGTCAGGCTAATGGCGCCGGTCTGGATCCCGCGCAGCGGACCGATGCGGTCCGCGGTGTCGCTGCCTTTTACCGCATCCCCATAGTCATTCGCCAGATTGGACAGAATCTGCAGTAGTCCGGCGGTAAGCAAAGCCAGTAAAGCGATCCCTGGCTTAAAACTGCTGTGCCAGCCTGCAATCGCCGAGCCGGTGACGATAGAGGCGAAAGCTAATGGCAACGTTTTGGGACGCAAACTGTCCAGCCAGGCTTTGGTCTTGCTGTTATGGGTTGATAAGGTCATGGTGTGCTTCAATTTTTATTGTTTATGAATAATAAAAAGTTTCGGTAACGGCAACGCCATAAACACAAACGGGAGGCCAGAGCCTCCCGTTTAACGGTTAACAGGACGTCCGTGAAAACGGATTATAAGATAAATCGGCTCAGATCTTCATCTGCTACTAATTCATCCAGGTGATTACGTACGTAATCTGCGTCAATGGTAACGTTTTGACCGCTCATTTCGCTGGCATCGTAAGAGATATCTTCAATCAAACGCTCCAGCACGGTGTGCAGACGACGGGCGCCGATATTCTCGGTACGCTCGTTGACCTGCCACGCGGCTTCCGCAATCCGCCGGATCCCGTCGGCGGAGAATTCGATGCTGACACCTTCCGTCGCCATCAGTGCCTTGTACTGCTCGGTCAAAGATGCGCTTGGCTCCGTCAGGATACGCTCAAAATCTTCCGTCGTCAGCGCCTGTAATTCAACGCGAATGGGCAAACGTCCCTGCAATTCCGGGATCAGGTCCGACGGGCTGGAAACCTGGAACGCGCCGGAGGCGATAAACAGGATGTGGTCGGTTTTGACCATACCGTGCTTGGTCGAGACGGTGCAGCCTTCCACCAGCGGCAGCAGGTCGCGCTGTACCCCTTCGCGGGACACGTCCGGGCCGGAGGTTTCGCCGCGCTTACAGATTTTGTCGATCTCATCGATAAACACGATGCCGTGCTGCTCGACGGACTCGATCGCCAACTGCTTCAGCTCTTCCGGATTAACCAGTTTGGCGGCTTCCTCTTCCACCAGCAGCTTAAAGGCTTCCTTGATTTTCACCTTGCGGGCTTTCTGTTTCTGCCCCGCCAGGTTCTGAAACATGGATTGCAGCTGGTTGGTCATCTCTTCCATGCCCGGCGGCGCCATGATTTCGACGCCGACCGGCGCGGCGGCCAGATCGATCTCGATTTCCTTATCGTCCAACTGGCCTTCACGCAGCTTCTTGCGAAACGCCTGACGCGTCGCCGAGGGTTCCTGATTCTCTTCGGGCTGTCCCCAGTTGTTTTTGGCCGGGGGGATCAGAACGTCAAGAATCCGCTCTTCCGCCAGCTCTTCGGCCCGATGACGGTTCTTCTCGATGGATTGCTGACGCACCATTTTTATCGCCGAATCGGTCAAATCACGGATGATCGAGTCAACTTCCTTGCCGACATAGCCGACTTCGGTAAATTTGGTGGCCTCAACCTTGATGAACGGCGCATTGGCCAGCTTGGCCAGACGGCGGGCGATTTCGGTCTTACCCACGCCGGTAGGGCCGATCATCAGAATATTTTTCGGCGTGACTTCGTGGCGCAGCGTTTCTTCCAGCTGCATGCGCCGCCAGCGGTTGCGCAGCGCGATGGCCACCGCTCGTTTGGCGTTGTGCTGACCGATGATATAGCTATCAAGTTCGCTGACTATCTCGCGCGGGGTCATTTCAGACATAGTTGATCCTTACGCCTTGGAGGCTAATTCTTCAATCGTGTGGAACTGGTTGGTGTAGATACAGATATCGCCAGCAATACCTAACGATTTCTCGACAATATCCCGTGCGCTTAACTCGGTATTTTCCAGCAACGCGCGAGCGGCGGCCTGAGCGTAGGGGCCGCCGGATCCGATGGCGATCAAATCATTTTCCGGCTGCACGACATCGCCGTTGCCGGTAATAATCAGCGACGCATTTTCATCGGCCACGGCCAGCAACGCTTCCAGACGACGCAGCATACGGTCGGTACGCCAGTCCTTCGCCAGTTCTACCGCGGCTTTCACCAGATGACCCTGATGCATTTCCAGCTTGCGCTCAAATAGCTCGAACAGCGTGAATGCATCGGCCGTACCGCCGGCAAAGCCCGCGATAACGCGATCGTTATACAGGCGGCGTACTTTACGCACGTTGCCTTTCATCACGGTATTTCCCAGCGTGGCCTGCCCATCGCCGCCTATGACCACATGGCCGTTGCGGCGTACACTTACAATTGTTGTCACGAGTAAGTCCCCGTTACCGAAAAAAAAAGGCCCCCGCGGTCAGGCGGGGCATATTGATTTATAGATGGGGCAGGGGGTGGGGTTTTTCAACCCCCACTGGCAAGCGGGATACAGCTGGAGGTGCCGATCTCTCTGAGACGCTGTAGCATTTTGTCGGCCGCGGCGCGGTTGGCATAGGGGCCGAGCATGATGCGGTTCCACCCGCCGTTGGAGGCGATGCGGCTTTCAATACCGGCAAAAGCCAGCTGCGCTCTTACCGACTCGGCCGGCTCCATGCTTTTGAACGATCCGCACTGCACAATCCAGCGTTGCGTTTTCTCCGCTTTGGGCGCCTGCGGCTGTTTCGCCGCTTCCTGCCTGGGCGCTGCCGGCGTCGTTGCCGGCGGTGTCCGCGTGACCGGCTGTGTTTGCGCCGGCGGGGCGATGGTGACCGCCGAGCGCGGCACCTGGGTCTGATCGTTGTAAGGCACCTCGGAGAGCTGCGTCGGCTGGCGGCGCATATCGGACTGCATCTGTTCCAGCAGTTGGCGCTGTTCGTCGGTCAGCTGTACCGGCGACTGGATTTCCCCCCCGGCGGAGGGTTCGGTCGGCGCAGGAACGCCAAGCTGGCGGTTTTCCAGCTCTTTAATGTAACGCCAGCGCTCTTCCGGCTTGGGAGGCAATCCGTTCCCTTTCCCGGTGCTTTGGCGTGGCAATACCGGCGACTCCTCCGGCGTGTTATGGGCGATAAAATACAACCCGCCCGCAAAGGTGACTAAAACGGCGACAGCCAGCGCTATCATGGTCTTAGACGTTCCTGACGCGTTGCTTTTTCTCCGGCCGGTTGTCTTTTTCCGGCGGGTGCCCGAGCGCCCCCGGCTGACATAGTCTCTTTGTGCCACTGTCTTTTCGCTGTGAATTGAATAAAGTAATCAGGAGGACATGTTACTGAACCCTAAAATATTTGACCAGCACCAGAAGTCTTAAAGCCTGTTGCGGGAATAATTCGGCGCCGCGGTGCTGTCGCGAATAACCAGTTCACTGGCCAGCAGCCGGGAGCCGGTTTGTACCCGGTGGCCGTGTAGCTGCTCTAATAGTAGCAGCATCGCTTCACGTCCGATTTGATAACGCGGTTGCGCCACCGTTGTCAATGGCGGCCAGCAGTACCGGGCTTGCTCGATATCGTCAAAACCGACCACGGAGAGGTCGCGCGGTATATCCAGCCCGATTTTTTTGGCCTGCGCAAGCACGCCAAGCGCCATGATATCGTTATGGCAAAAAATGGCGCTGGGGGGCTGAGGGTGCTTTATCAGCGCCGTTAAGCCGTTTGCCCCGGTTTCATAAGTAAAATCGCCGCGAATAATATATTGGTTATCGATGGTGATGCCGCTGCGGCGCAACGCCTGAACATACCCCTGCAGGCGGTATTGGCTCAGGGGCATATATTCCGGTCCGGCAATACAGGCGATGCGTTGATGGCCCAACTGATGCAGATAGTGCACCGCCTCAAACGCGGCCGTCAGATTATCAATATGTACCGTCGGCAACTCCAGCTCCGGTGAAAACTCATTGGCCATCACCATCGGCGGCAGGCTGCGCTGCTCTTCTTTCCCGGCGTCGAACGGCAGGTCGGACCCCAGCAGCAGCATACCGTCAATCTGTTTGGTAATGATTAAATCGACAAACGTTTTCTCTTTCTGCCGCTGGTGGGCGCAGTCGCCGATCAGTACCAGATAGCCGTGTTCGGCCGCGGTTTCTTCGATCCCTCTGAATAGCTCGGAAAAATAGGGATCGCAGATGTCCGGTACGATGGTCAGGATGGTTCGTGATTCATTGCGCCTGAGGTTTCGGACCAGGGAATGGGGCGAATATCCCACGGCGATAACCGCTTGTTCGACTTTCTTGCGCGTCGTCGCGGATACTTTTTCCGGATTCATCAACGTACGCGACACGGTGGCCGTTGACACGCCGGCCTTGTCCGCCACGTCTTTCATCGTTGCCGTGGCGACTTCTTTTTTCTGCTCCAACGCTTTTCTCCTTGCGTCAGCGTAAACTGGCGCTATCAGCCAGGGTTATCTGATTTATTTTGCGGGCTGTGGTTTCCGGCCGTCATTTATCAATGGCGGTGCGCAATGGCGATGTTTTTCAGAATACCGCCTCCGCGCACAGTCTTAACAGATTGAGCGCAATTTTTATTGCTTAATTTGCATAGAAACTGTGACAGATGTCAGTTTCTCGATGCGGTTCGCAACCACGACGGCGGCGAAGGCGCTAACTGTCCGTTGGATCGACGTCCAACACCCACTTTACCTTGCGCGACTGCGGCAGCGTGCCGATCAACGGTATTGACGTTCTGACCAGGCGTTGCAACAACGCCCGTGAGGGATGCTGCAGCAGCAGCTGCCAGCGGAAGCGGCCCGCGCGTTTGGGCTGCAATGCCGGCACCGGACCAAGCAACCAGAGCGATTCATCGCGCAGCGGGCTGCTTTCCAGCAGGTTCCTCAGCTGTTGCAGGAACAGCGACGCCTGCTGATTATCATGGTCGTCGGCGCGAAACAGGATGTGGCTGGTATAGGGCGGCAGAAAAACGCTTTGTCTCTCTTTTAACGTTTGGCTGGCGAAGGCGTCGTAGCCCTGTTGCAGCAGAATTTGCAATAAAGGATGTTCCGGATGATGGGTCTGCAACACCACTTCTCCCGCCTTTCCCGCCCGTCCGGCGCGCCCTGAAACCTGGGTATAGAGTTGGGCGAAACGCTCGGCGGCGCGAAAATCGGCGGAGAACAGCGAGCTGTCGACATCCAGCAGCGCGACCAGCGTCACGTTGGGAAAGTGGTGGCCTTTCGCCAGCATCTGCGTACCGATAAGGATGCGGGCGCCGCCCTGTCTGACCTGGGAAAGCTGCTGCTCCAGCGCCCCCTTGCGGCTGGTGGTATCGCGATCGATGCGCGTTATCGGTATTCCCGCAAACAGCGGCTCCAGCACCTGTTCCAGCCGCTCCGTTCCCATTCCCACCGGCACCAGATTGGTGGTGCCGCACTGCGGGCACTGGTGCGGCACCGGCCGATGGCTGTCGCAATGATGGCAGCTGAGTATCTGCTGATGTTGGTGCAGGGTGTAATAGTGATCGCAGCGCGGGCACTCCGCAATCCAGCCGCACTCGTGGCACATCACCACCGGGGCGAAGCCGCGGCGGTTAAGGAACAAAATCACCTGATTATCCTGCGCCAGATGATGGCGGATGCGGGCGATAAGCGGTTGCGATAACCCGGCGGTAAGCGGCTGACCCTTTAGATCAAGAAGGTGCTGGCTGGCCAGCCTGGCGTTTCCCGGCCGTTTACTGAGCTTCAACTGCCGGTATTTGCCCGTCTGGACGTTATACAGCGTTTCCAGCGCCGGGGTGGCCGTGCCCATGACGATGGGAATATTTTCCTCTCTGGCGCGGAATACCGCCAGGTCGCGCGCATGGTAACGCCAGCCTTCCTGCTGTTTATAAGAGCTGTCGTGCTCCTCGTCGATGACGATCAGGCCCAGCCGGGCAAAGGGGGTAAACAGGGCCGAACGGGTGCCGATGACGATGGCCGTCTCGCCCGCGCGGGCGCTCAGCCAGACGGCAAGCCGTTCGCTGTCATTAAGGCCTGAATGCAGCACGTCGACCGGCGCATTGAAACGCTCGCGAAAGCGGGCGATGGTCTGCGGCGTCAGGCCGATCTCCGGCACCAGGACCAAGGCCTGTTTGCCCTGCGTCAGTACGTTCTCCAGCACGCTGAGATACACTTCCGTTTTTCCCGAGCCGGTAATTCCCGCCAGCAACCAGGCGGCGAAGTGTTGGTCTTCGCTGCGAATCGCCCCGACGGCGGTGGCCTGTTCGGTATTCAGACGCAGGCGCTCGGTGGAGATGCTGAAGTCTTTACGCCAGTCGCGCACCGTTTGTCTGGCGGCGGTTAAATCGCACAGTCCTTTTTTGCGCAGGGCCTGCAGCGCGGTTTCCGTCAGGTCGGTTTCGCTGACCTGGTGGCGATAAAGCGGCGCCTGAAGCAACGCCGCCATCGCCTGCTGCTGTTTCGGCGCGCGCTTCAGCGCGTCCAGCGGGGTCGCTTTGCCCTGTTCCGTGGCGAACCATTGCCACAGCGGCGCGCGGTGCGCCGGCTTGCCCTGACGCAACAAGATGGGTAAGGCATGGAACAGCACTTCCCCGATCGGGTAGTGATAGTAGTCCACCGCCCACAGCAGAATGCGCCACAGGCTGGGAGGAAACAGCGGCTGCTCGTCGAGTACGGCGTGCAGCGGTTTTAGCTGCGCCAGCGGCAGTTCGCTGGATTCGCTGAGCGCGGCGATAATGCCGATAGTCTTGCGGTTGCCGAAAGAGACGCTGACGCGCACGCCAACCTGAGGCTTGACGCCCGCGGGGAGTATATAATCGAATGTACGTGCTAATGGCACGGGGAGCGCGACCTGAGCGACAGACATGACTTCTCCGGCAGGGATCAGAATATGGCGATTTTAACCAACCGCGGCATAGGCGTGAAATAATAACAGGCGCTAGTGTACATGCTGCGCACGATAATGTGTGGATGCGATTGCATCGGCTGGTTGGATTCTGTATGATTCGCCGCCATTATACTGCGTGGTATAATGGTTGATTGACTCAACTTCTTACTCAACTTTCGTGTGGTGTCTGGCGGAACAGGGCTGGATAGCGACACGGCCTTAACAGAGGTTTCCCATGAAAAAAGGTATTCACCCGAATTATGCAGAAGTTACGGCAACGTGCTCTTGCGGTAACGTCATCAAAACCCATTCTACCGTGGGTCACGACCTGAACCTGGACGTCTGTGGCGAATGCCACCCGTTCTACACCGGTAAGCAGCGTGATGTTGCAACGGGTGGTCGTGTCGATCGCTTCAACAAGCGTTTCAGCGTACCGGGCAGCAAAAAATAAGCGTTACCGGTCAGCTGTAAGACAACAAAGGCACCTCAGGGTGCCTTTGTTGGTTATCACCCGCCGATACCATTCAACGTCTCATAACACCTTCCCGCCTGACCATCAATATTCCCAGGTATCCGGGTCGATCCCCATCTCCCGCATGATGATTTTGGCCGCTTCCGGAATTTCGTCGCTGCGTTCTTTACGAAGATCCTTATCGTTCGGCAGCGGCTGGCCGGTGAAGGCGTGCAAAAAAGCCTCGCACAGCAGTTCGCTGTTGGTTGCGTGACGCAGGTTATTAACCTGACGCCGGGTCCGCTCGTCAGTCAGTATCTTCAATACTTTCAGCGGAATAGAGACAGTAATTTTTTTTACCTGTTCGCTTTTTTTACCGTGTTCAGCGTAAGGGCTGACATACTCGCCGTTCCACTCAGCCATGGGATACCTTAAAAATTAATCGTGATGAAGACAGGATCTGTCATGAAATAGCACAATTCTAGCGGTTATTATGCTGATGCTCAATCTATACGCAAAGAAGTTTAGAAGTCTAGATGTATTGACGGCTAACTCAACTGGGTTTACTCTTTAGTTCCTACTTTCAGCTTCCAGCCAGGAAAAGAGCAGATGACGCGTAAACAGGCTACCATCGCAGTGCGCAGCGGATTAAATAATGACGAGCAATACGGCTGCGTTGTCCCCCCCATTCATCTTTCCAGTACATATAACTTTACCGGATTCAATCAGCCAAGAGCGCACGACTACTCCCGCCGGGGCAACCCTACCCGCGATGTCGTTCAGCGCGCGCTGGCCGAACTGGAAGGCGGTGCGGACGCGGTGATGACCAGCAGCGGCATGTCGGCCATTATGCTGGTGTGCACGGTCTTTCTGCGCCCCGGCGATCTGCTGGTCGCGCCGCATGATTGCTACGGCGGCAGCTACCGCCTGTTCGACAGCCTGAACAAACGCGGCGCCTTTCGCGTCAGGTTTGTCGACCAGGGGGATGAAGCGGCGCTCAACGCGGCGCTGGAAGAGAAACCTAAACTGGTGCTGGTGGAAAGCCCCAGCAATCCTCTGCTGCGGGTGGTGGATATCGCGGCCATTTGCCAGGCGGCGCGAGCGGCGGGGGCCGTCAGCGTGGTGGATAACACCTTCCTGAGCCCCGCCTTGCAGCAACCGCTGGCGCTGGGCGCGGATCTGGTGGTGCACTCCTGCACCAAGTACCTGAACGGCCATTCCGACGTAGTCGCCGGAGCGGTGATTGCCCGCGATAAGGAAACGGCGACGGAGCTGGCCTGGTGGGCGAACAATATTGGCGTCACCGGCGGCGCGTTTGACAGCTATCTGCTGCTGCGCGGTCTGCGCACCCTGTCTCCGCGTATGGCCGCGGCGCAGAAAAATGCGCTACAGTTGGTGGAGTATTTACAGCAACAGCCGCTGGTGAAAAAATTATATCACCCTTCACTGCCGCAGAATCCCGGCCATGAGATTGCGCGCCGCCAGCAATCCGGATTCGGCGCCATGCTCAGTTTTGAACTGGACGGCGATGAAGATACCCTGCGCCGCTTCCTGGCGTCGCTGGAGTTCTTTACCCTGGCGGAGTCGCTGGGCGGAGTGGAAAGCCTGATTTCCCATGCGGCGACGATGACGCATGCCGGTATGGCGCCGGAAGCGCGCGCCGCCGCCGGGATTTCTGAAACATTACTGCGTATTTCAACCGGTATTGAAGATGGCGACGATCTGGTTGCCGATCTGGATCGCGCATTTCAGGCCGCAGCGAAGAGGTAAGAATGAGTGCATCAGGAGTAGCGGGAACCTTAACCGGCCGGCAACTGCATAAGTTTGGCGGCAGCAGTCTGGCCGACGTGAAGTGTTACCAGCGCGTTGCCGGTATTATGGCCGAGCACAGCCACCCCGGCGATTTGATGGTGGTTTCCGCCGCCGGCGGCACCACTAACCAGCTCATCAGCTGGTTAAAGCTGAGCCAAAGCGATCGGCTTTCCGCGCATCAGGTTCAGCAGGCGCTGCGTCGCTATCAAAGCGATCTGATTGCCGGGCTGTTGCCTCCTGACGCGGCCGAGCCGCTGACCACCCAGTTTATCCGCGATCTGGAACGGTTGGCCGCGCTGCTGGATGGCGATATCACCGATGCCGTGTATGCCGAAGTCGTCGGCCACGGCGAGATCTGGTCGGCCCGTCTGATGTCCGCGCTGCTTAACCAGCTGGATATGCAATCTTCCTGGCTGGATGCGCGCGACTTTCTGCGCGCCGAGCGGGCGGCGCAGCCCCAGGTGGACGAGGGCCGCTCCTGGCCGCTGCTGCAACAGTGTCTGGCGCAGCATGCCGGGCAGCGTCTGGTGGTCACCGGGTTTATCTGCCGCAACGAGGCGGGCGAATCGGTGCTGCTGGGGCGCAACGGCAGCGACTATTCCGCCACCCAGATCGGCGCCTTGGCGGGCGTTGAACGCGTGACCATCTGGAGCGACGTCGCCGGGGTGTATAGCGCCGACCCGCGCAAAGTCAAAGATGCCTGCCTGCTGCCGCTGTTACGGCTGGATGAAGCCAGCGAACTGGCGCGCCTCGCCGCGCCGGTGCTGCATACCCGTACCTTGCAGCCGGTATCCGGCAGTGATATCGATCTGCAACTGCGCTGCAGTTATCAGCCGGAACAGGGTTCTACGCGTATTGAGCGCGTGCTGGCGTCCGGCACCGGCGCCAAAATCGTCACCAGCCACGACGACGTCTGTCTGATCGACGTTCAGGTGCCGCCGGAACACGACTTCCCGCTGCTGCAGAAAGAGATCGAGCAATTGCTGAATCGCGCGCAGATAAAACCGCTGGCGACCGGCGTTCATCACGATCGCAATCTGCTGCAGCTGTGCTACACCTCCGAGGTGGTGGACAGCGCCTGGAAATTACTCAACCAGGCCGCTTTGCCCGTGCAGTTGACCATGCGCGAAGATCTGGTGCTGGTGGCGATGGTGGGGGCCGGCGTCTGCAAGAACCCGCTACACAGCCACCGTTTCTACCAACAGCTGAAAGATCAGCCGACAGAGTTTATCTGGCAGTCCGAAGATGACATCAGCCTGGTGGCGGTGTTGCGCGTCGGGCCGACGGAGCACCTGATCCGCGGGTTGCATCACTCGCTGTTCCGCGCCGAAAAACGCATCGGCCTGGTGCTGTTCGGCAAAGGGAATATCGGTTCGCGCTGGCTGGAGCTGTTTGCCCGCGAGCAAACGAATATTTCCGCCCGCACCGGCTTTGAGTTTGTTCTCGCCGGGGTGGTGGACAGCACCCGAAGTCTGCTGAATTACGACGGTCTGGACGCCAGCAGGGCGTTGGCCTTTTTCGACGATGAAGCGCAGGAGCGTGACGGCGAAGATCTGTTCCTGTGGATGCGCGCCCACCCGTTTGATGATTTGGTGGTGCTGGATGTGACCGCCAGCGAATCGGTCGCTGATTTGTATCTTGATTTCGCCAGCTACGGTTTTCATGTGATCAGCGCCAACAAGCTGGCGGGGGCTTCCGGCGGCAATAACTATCGCCAGATCCGCGACGCCTTCGCCAAAACGGGCCGCCACTGGTTATACAACGCCACCGTCGGCGCCGGTTTGCCGGTGAACTTCGCCGTGCGGGATCTGCGGGAAAGCGGCGACGCTATTCTGTCCATCAGCGGCATTTTCTCCGGTACGCTGTCGTGGCTGTTCCTGCAGTTCGACGGTACGGTCCCGTTTACCGAGCTGGTGGATCAGGCCTGTCAGCAAGGGCTGACGGAGCCGGATCCGCGCGTTGATCTGTCCGGGCAGGACGTGATGCGCAAGCTGGTGATCCTGGCTCGCGAGGCCGGGTATGAAATCGAACCAAGCCAGGTGCGCGTTGAATCGCTGGTGCCGGCGGGCTGTGAACAAGGTTCCGTCGATCAATTCTTTGAGAACGGCGAGCCGCTGAACGAGCAGATGCTGCAACGGCTGGAAGCCGCTCAGGAGATGGGGCTGGTGCTGCGGCACGTCGCCCGTTTTGACAGCAACGGCAAGGCGCGCGTCGGCGTTGAGGCCGTCCGGCCCGATCACCCGCTGGCGTCATTATTGCCGTGCGATAATGTGTTTGCCATCGAAAGCCGCTGGTATCGGGATAACCCGCTGGTGATCCGCGGTCCGGGAGCCGGACGGGATGTGACAGCCGGGGCCATCCAGTCGGATTTAAATCGTCTGGCGCAACTGCTTTAACGTGAATGATGACGGTCGGCAACGCGTGTTTCGGCACCGTTGCGCCGTCGCCCGCCCGCTACGTTTTGCCGCATCATGAATTTCTTTCATGTTACATGAGTAATCATCACCGCCTCCGGCGGTTAAAAACGTTGACTCATCAGGCGGATTGCGTCATTTTTTATATAGACGTCTAAACGTATAGACGTTTACGAATGATAATAATAGCAACGGTTGATGGGGTAGCAGGATGAGTTTTTTTCACGCAAATCAGCGGGAAGCGCTGAATCAAAGCCTGGCGGAATTGCAGGGACAGATTAATGTTTCATTTGAATTTTTCCCACCGCGCACCAGTGAGATGGAAGAAACGCTGTGGAACTCCATCGACCGTCTGAGCAGTCTCAAACCGAAGTTCGTTTCCGTTACCTACGGGGCGAATTCAGGTGAGCGCGATCGCACTCACAGCATCATCAAGACGATTAAAGAACGCACCGGACTGGAAGCGGCTCCCCATCTTACCTGTATCGATGCTTCCCGCGACCATCTGCGCGAAATCGCCCAGGATTACTGGCGGAGCGGGATTCGTCATATCGTCGCGCTGCGCGGGGATTTGCCGGCCGGCGGCGGTAAACCCGATATGTATGCGGCCGATCTGGTCTCCCTGTTAAAAGAAGTCGGCGACTTTGATATTTCCGTCGCCGCCTATCCTGAAGTGCATCCGGAAGCGAAAAGCGCCCAGGCTGACCTGATCAATCTGAAGCGTAAAATTGACGCCGGCGCCAACCGGGCGATCACCCAGTTCTTTTTTGACGTGGAAAGCTATCTGCGTTTTCGCGATCGCTGTGTTTCAACCGGTATTGACGTCGAGATCGTTCCCGGCATTCTGCCGGTTTCCAATTTCAGGCAATTACAGCGTTTCGCCACCATGACCAATGTTCGCGTGCCGAACTGGATGACGGCGATGTTCGACGGCCTGGATAACGATCCCGAGACGCGCAAAATGGTCGGCGCCGCCATTGCCATGGATATGGTGAAAATCCTCAGTCGCGAAGGGGTAAAAGACTTCCACTTCTACACCCTAAACCGTGCTGAACTGAGCTACGCGATTTGCCATACTCTGGGCGTGCGCCCTGCCGTAGCCTGATCGCCGCAGCCTGAAACCCCGCCGCCGCGGGGTTCTCGATCTTATCGCTCAAGGTTCGCCGTCTCTCCCATTAAATCGCCGGATAAAACCGCCCTCTGTTTCTGCGGCATTCAACGCCGGGTTTTTTCATCAGCATATTGGCGAATTCTCTATTCCCCCAGCGGAGGAATACGATATTGTCTGCGTATTGATCTGCTTTCCGGCATTCATCACAAATATGTCGTTAGCCGGGAGACACAAAATGCTATCAACGCCAAATTGCTTGAATACGCCCGTTAACTCGTTATAGCGTGACAGGTGGCTGAAAGCGCGGGCTGATAAACATGGACTCGACCTATTAATAGTAAAGATGTTGTTTTACTTAGGTAGAAATAAATAGATACGCACGGTGGGATATATTATTCATTTTAGCTATTGATAGCAAATTCCTATCGTTGTTATTCTATCTATCGTCACTTGCTATCACAATAAGGAGAATAATAAATGAATATTCGGGATCTGGAGTATCTGGTGGCGTTGGCAGAACATCGTCATTTCCGGCGCGCCGCGGATTCTTGCCACGTTAGTCAGCCAACGCTCAGTGGACAAATTCGTAAGCTGGAAGATGAATTAGGCGTTATGCTGCTGGAGCGGACCAGTAGAAAGGTGCTGTTTACGCAGGCGGGTTTATTGCTGGTTGAACAGGCGCGCACCGTATTACGTGAAGTCAAGGTCTTGAAAGAGATGGCCAGCCAGCAGGGGGAAACCATGTCAGGGCCGCTGCATATCGGTCTGATCCCGACGGTGGGGCCTTACCTGCTGCCGCAAATCATTCCCATGCTGCACCGCACCTTCCCCAAGCTTGAAATGTATCTGCATGAAGCACAAACCCATCAGCTGTTGGCGCAGTTGGACAGCGGCAAGCTGGATTGCGCCATCTTGGCGTTGGTGAAAGAGTCTGAAGCCTTTATCGAAGTCCCCTTGTTTGACGAACCGATGAAACTGGCGATTTATCAGGGGCACCCCTGGGCCAACCGCGAGCGGGTGGCGATGGCCGACCTATCCGGCGAGAAATTGCTGATGCTGGAAGACGGACACTGCCTGCGCGATCAGGCGCTGGGGTTCTGTTTTCAGGCCGGAGCGGACGAGGACACGCATTTTCGCGCCACCAGCCTGGAAACGCTGCGCAATATGGTGGCGGCGGGCAGCGGCATCACGTTATTGCCGGCGCTGGCGGTGCCCCATGAACGCGAGCGCGACGGCGTCTGCTATCTGCCCTGCTACAAACCGGAGCCGAAGCGCACCATCGCTCTGATTTACCGCCCCGGCTCGCCGCTGCGCGGGCGCTATGAGCAACTGGCCGATACCATCCGCGAACATATGCAAATCTATATGGATACCGCCTCAGAACAGGCGGTTTAACCCATTTAGCGCGGCAACCCGGTAGGCTTCCGCCATGGTCGGGTAATTGAAGGTGGTATTAATGAAGTATTCGATAGTATTACCTTCACCTTTCTGTTCCATAATCGCCTGTCCGATATGAATAATCTCCGCCGCGCGCTCGCCGAAACAGTGAATGCCCAGAATCTGTTTCGTCTCGCGGTGGAATAAGAGCTTCAGGCTTCCCACGTTCATGCCGACAATCTGCGCGCGCGCCAGATGTTTGAACTGCGCCCGGCCCACTTCATAGGGGACTTTCATTGCCGTGAGCTGCTGCTCGGTTTTTCCCACGGAGCTGATTTCAGGAATGGTATAAATTCCGGTGGGAATATCTTCGATCAGATGAGCGTTGGCATCGCCTTTGATGATGGCCTGTGCGGCGAGGCGGCCCTGGTCGTAAGCCGCGGAAGCCAGACTGGGGTAGCCGATAACGTCGCCGACGGCGTAAATATGCGCCAGCCCGGTCTGATACAGGCTGTTGACGTTAAGTTGTCCGCGGCTGTCGGTACTCAGGCCGATCTGTTCCAGACCGAGCGTTTCGGTGTTGCCGGTGCGGCCGTTGGCGTACAGCAGACAGTCAGCCTTCATCTTTTTACCGGACTTGAGGTTGACGATAACGCCGTCTTCCACCCCCTCGATGCTTTCAAACTCCTCGTTATGGCGGATCACCACGCCGTTATTCCAGAAGTGGTAGGACAGGGCGTCCGACATCTCCTGATCGAGGAAGGCCAGCAGGCGATCGCGGGTATTGATCAGATCAACCTTGACGTTAAGGCCGCGAAAAATGGACGCGTACTCGCAGCCAATCACCCCGGCGCCGTAGATAATCACATGTCTGGGTTCGTGGTCGAGTTGCAGGATGGAGTCGCTGTCGTAGATGCGGGGGTGGTCAAAGTCGACCGCTGCGGGGTGGTAGGGGCGCGAGCCGCTGGCAATAATGATATTGGCTGCGGTCAGCGTGTCGTGGGTATTGTCCGGATAATGCACCGCAAGGGTATGGGCATCGATAAACCGGGCCTCGCCGGAGAACAACGCGCACTGGTTACGTTCATAAAACCCCTGACGCATCTGGGTTTGCTGGCCGATTACGCTGTCGGCGTGGCGCAGGATATCGGAAAAGGAGGAACTGATAATGCGGGCGTTATCGCTGTAGAGCGGGTTCTGGTTAAATTCAATAATACGGCTGACGGCATGGCGCAGCGCTTTGGAAGGGATGGTTCCCCAATGGGTGCAGCCGCCGCCGACATTATAGTGCCGTTCAATCACCGCTATTTTGGCGCCCTGCTTGGACAATCCCATGGCGGCGCCTTCGCCCCCCGGGCCGGAACCGATAACGATGGCATCATAATCGAATTGCTGTTGTAGGGTCATAATCGGATAACCTGTTTGTACAAAATGATAACGTGATTGTAACATCGCCTGTGCGGGATCCCAATCACCCTGATATTTATTGTGGAAACCTATTATCACATTTTTAATATGGCAAACTTTGTCCCGCTATGTTGACAATAAAGTTTGCTATAGTGCCTTTCTGGAAAGGAGAGCAGATGATTTGGGCAGGATAATGGGTGTCAGAGCACAACAAAAAGAACGGACGCGTCGTTCCCTTATTGAGGCGGCGTTCAGCCAGTTAAGCGCCGAGCGTAGTTTTGCCAGCCTGAGTTTACGTGAAGTCGCCCGTGAAGCCGGTATCGCGCCGACATCTTTCTACCGCCACTTCCGTGATGTGGATGAACTGGGGCTGACGATGGTGGATGAAAGCGGGCTAATGTTGCGCCAACTGATGCGCCAGGCGCGGCAGCGGATTGCCAAAAGCGGCAGCGTAATAAAAACCTCTGTCTCGACCTTTATGGAATTTATTGGCAATAACCCGAATGCTTTCAGATTGTTATTACGTGAGCGCTCAGGCACTTCCGCGGCTTTCCGTGCGGCGGTCGCGCGTGAGATTCAGCATTTTATCGCCGAACTGGCGGATTATCTGGAGGTCGAAAATCATATCCCGCGCAGTTTTGCGGAAGCGCAGTCGGAAGCGATGGTGACCATCGTTTTCAGTGCCGGGGCGGAAGCGCTGGATGTCGGACCGGAACAGCGAAGACAGCTGGAAGAGCGCCTGGTATTGCAACTGCGCATGATTTCCAAAGGCGCCTATTACTGGTATCGCAAAGAGCAGGACAACCGCTCGGGCGCAGCGTGAATTTTAGATATATACAGGTATGAGAAGAGAAAAGCATGACAGAACAATCCTATCATCGGGAAAAAGGTACGTTGCTTCTGGCGCTGGCCGCGGGCCTGTCGGTTAACGGCTCATTCGCCGCGTTGTTTAGCGCCATCGTCCCCTTTTCGATATTCCCTCTGCTTGCGCTGATTTTATCCGTCTGTTGCCTGCACCAGCGCTATATGAATCACAGCATGTCCGAGGGCACGCCTCTGCTGGCGGCGGCCTGTTTTCTGCTGGGATTGCTGCTTTACAGCGCCATTGTCCGCGTCGAGTACCCCGCCATCGGCTCAAACTTCGTGCCCTCGATTCTCTGCGTGGCATTGGTATTCTGGATCGGCCTGAAGCTGAAGGCCCGAAAATCCGTCAAAGAGAGCGATACTCCCGAGGCATAAGGCGCAGTGGCGCGGGCTACTGACGCCGCTCCAGCAGCACGCCGCACTCCATATGATGGGTGTAGGGAAACTGGTCAAACAGCGCCAACCGGCTGATGTGATGCGTTTCCGTCAGCGTTTGCAGATTATGACACAGCGTTTCCGGGTTGCAGGAAATATAGAGAATGCTTGGATAAGCCTGCACCAGCCTGACCGTTTCCTCGTCCAGCCCGCTGCGCGGGGGATCGACGAAAATGGTTTCGCAGCGATAGCCCGTCAGATCGATGCCCTGTAAGCGCTTGAATTGACGTACGCCGTTGATGGCCTGGGTAAACTCTTCCGCCGCCATACGAATAATCTGTACGTTATCAATATGATTGGCCGCAATGTTGTACTGCGCGGCCGCCACCGAGGGCTTGGCGATTTCGGTCGCCAGCACGCGATCAAAATTGCGCGCCAGCGCCAGTGAGAAGTTGCCGTTGCCGCAGTACAGTTCCAGCAAATCCCCTGTTGAATCTTGCGTGGCGTCCAGCGCCCACTCCAGCATATGGATATTCACCGCCGCGTTGGGCTGGGTGAAGCTGTTTTCAACCTGACGGTAAATCATCTCGCGCCCGGCGACGGGCAGGCGTTCATCCACGTAATCCCGCTCCAGGCAAATCTTGGTTTTGGTCGCCCGGCCAATCAGCTGCAGCGCAAACCCCTGCGCGCGCAACGCATCGCGCAGGGCGACGGCATGCCGCCGCCACTCTTCATCCAGCGGACGGTGATAGAGTAGGGAAACCACCGCCTCGCCGCTCAGCGTCGACAGGTAGTCAATCTGGAACAGCTTGCGCCGCAGGACAGGATTGGGGCGCAGCGCCTCGATCAATGCCGGCATCAGCCGGTTTATCAGTTCACTGGCCGCGGGAAAGCTATCGACGCGAATACGCTGTTTGGTCTGCTGATCAAACATGATGTGATAGATATCGTCACCGTCGTGCCAGATACGAAACTCGGCGCGCATGCGGTAATGCTGAACGGGCGAGCGGAAAACCACTGGCTCCGGCGCCCCGAACGGCGCCATCATCCCGCGCAGGCGTTCTGTTTTTTGGGCGAGTTGATCGTCGTACCGATCAATGGGCAGGCATTCTGGTGTCATGGTTTTCTCGTCTGAACGGCATCTAAAAGGACTTTATTGGCCGGGAATTGTAGGGAATCCGGCCGGGATGTCCAGTTTTGTCGCGCGATCGCCCGGCAATGAAAATGGCAGTCTAGACATCTGCGTAAGGCGATCGTAGCATGATTGTCCGGCCTCGCAGCATGAGTTAAAAGGGAATCCAGTGCAAATCTGGAGCTGACGCGCAGCGGTAAGGGTGGTCCGGGCGATAGCATATATGCAGACACTGTCATTCATGATGGGAAGTCATCGTCCTTTGTTGTTACGAACAAGCTGTTACGAATAGCTGTCGAGAATAAAAGTAACAACGGCCCCAAGCCCGAAGACCTGCCGGTATAACGTCGCAACGACCATGATCATCGCGTGCTATTCATCATGGTAATGCGGCATCCTTATATATGGTTTGGATGCTCGACTCATGTTTAATAAAACCATGCTGCTGACGGCGCTCTCTGTCACAGCTTTTTCCGCCTGGGCGCAAGACAATAATTCACCGCAAGAGAATGCCGAAGAACTGGTCGTTACGGCGAACCGGTTCCCGCAACCTGTTTCCTCCGTTCTCGCGCCAATCGATATCGTTACCCGTGACGATATAGATCGTTGGCAGGCGAAAAATGTATTAGAAGCCATGCGTCGGTTGCCGGGCGTGGATATCGCGCAGAATGGGGGACTGGGACAAAGTGCGTCAATGTTTATCCGCGGTTCAGAAGCGCGTCATACTCTGGTTCTGATTGATGGTGTCCCTGTTGCAAAACCTGGCATTACAGGCGATGTTGATTTCAACCAGATACCGATCTCCCTCGTACAGCGCATTGAATTTATTCGCGGGCCTCGTTCTGCCGTATATGGTGCGGATGCAATTGGCGGTGTGATTAACATCATTACGCAGACTGATAGTGACAGCGCCAATCTGCATGCTGGCGTGGGTTCAAATCACTATCAGGAATACGGCGGCAGTGTCCGCCATACGATAGCGGATAATACAAAAGTCACGTTGGCCGGTGCCTATCAGGACACTAAAGGTTTCAATGTCCAGCCCAATTCCACTTATAGCGGTGATAGGGATAGAGACGGTTGGCGAAATAAAGCGTTTTGGGCGGGTGTTGAACATAAATTTGATGAGCGTTTCTCAGGGTTCTTACGCGGCTATGGCTATGGAGCGAATAATGATTATGACGCGGGAGGCCCAGGAAGTAGTGATAAGCAACAAATTTATAATCATACCTACAGCACCGGCTTACGTTTCTCGCAGGGAATTTACGCCTCTCAATTGATCGCCAGCTACCAAAAATACAGCATGCTTAACTATGTCAGCACCCAAGGGCGCTATGGCGCGGCTCATTCTCTGGACGACATGGAGCAGCGTAATCTGCAATGGGGAAATACTTTTGCCATCGCCCAGGGGACGGTCAGCGCGGGTATTGATTGGAAACGGCAAAAGCTGATATCCGAAGGTGTGAGTTTTAATACAGGAACCCGAGAAGCGAACGGCTACAAGCAAGACAATACCGGAGCTTATATCACCGCACAGCAGCAGTATGGCGCGGTGACATTAGAAGGATCGGCTCGTGTAGATGATGACGAGCAGTTTGGAAATCATGGAACATGGCAGGTAGCCGCTGGGTGGGAATTTGTACCTGATTATCGCGTCACACTTTCCTACGGTACGGGATTTCAGGCGCCAACATTGGGTCAATTATACGGACAGAAACGCTTTGACATCGACTCGAATGAAAATCTGAAACCAGAAGAATCAAAACAGTGGGAGGCCGGGTTTGAGGGGGTGACAGGACCGTTGAATTGGCGTTTGTCCGCTTACATCAACAAAATTGATAATCTGATCAATTATGAATATGCCTCTGCTACGAATACAGGCACGTATTACAATGTTAAAGCAGCGACAATGAAAGGCCTTGAATGGACGGGATCATTTGATACCGGCATTTTGAATCATCAAATTACTTTAGGCTATCTTGATGCTCGCAGTGATGAAGATGACAAAATATTGGCTCGTCGTGCTAAACAGCAGGCTAAATATCAACTCGATTGGACGTTGTATGACGTCGATTTCGATCTCAGCTATCAGTATGTAGGAAAACGCTTCGATAATGCGCAGAACACTCGCCGCCTGCCTAGCTATAGCACCGTCGATCTCGCCGCCTCATATCCCGTCACCTCTCAGCTAACGGTTCGTGGTAGAATCGCCAACCTGTTTGATAAAGATTACGAGACGGCATATGGCTACCGTACGGCAGGGCGAGAATACTATCTCACCGGAAGCTATACCTTCTGACCTGCCATCCCGTCCCACGGTTCTGGTGTTTGACTCCGGCGTGGGCGGGCTGTCTGTTTATGATGAGATCCGGCAGCTATTGCCGGATCTCCACTATATCTACGCATTTGATAACGAGGCTTTTCCCTACGGCGAGAAACCGCAGCAGTTTATTATCGAACGCGTCGTCAAGATTGTTGGCGCTATTCAGCAGCAGCACCAGCTGTCGCTGGTGGTGATTGCCTGCAACACCGCAAGCACCATTTCCCTTCCAGCCCTGCGTGAACGTTTCACTTTTCCGGTGGTAGGGGTGGTGCCGGCAATTAAACCGGCGGCGAAGCTAACGCGTAACGGCGTTGTCGGCCTGCTGGCAACCCGCGCCACCGTGCAGCGTTCCTATACCCATGAACTGATTGCCCGTTTTGCGAATGATTGCCGGATATTATCACTCGGCTCAGCTGAACTGGTTGCACTGGCCGAGGCAAAGCTGCAGGGAGAAACCATCGCGACCGAAGATCTGCAAAAAATCTTGCGGCCATGGCTGCGGCTAGCGGAACCGCCGGACACGGTGGTGCTGGGGTGTACCCATTTTCCTTTATTAGCGCAGGAACTGCGTCTGGCGTTGCCGGATGGCACCCGGCTGGTGGATTCGGGTTCGGCCATTGCCAGAAGAACGGCATGGCTGGTGGCCAATTTTGAAGCGACGCACCTTTCAACGGAAAAGAATCTGGTTTATTGCCTGGCGATTACGCCGAAAGTTGCCACGCTCTGGCCGGTGTTACAGCGCTATGGCTTCTATTCGCTGGAAAAACTACCGCTTTAACGTGGTTGTGGGTAAATAGTAGGCGCTTGATTATTTTTTTGCATTTAGCCCTTGTAAGCCGCTGAGAACTCCCTATAATGCGCCTCCACTGACAGGGCAACGGCGGCAACGCGGTTGCGATGACGGTAGGAAGCCAGGCAATAATCACTTGACTTCACAGCGGAATTGCATAAC